>DDNL01000049.1:61920-84725 GCA_002341165.1 Shewanellaceae bacterium UBA2521 | reverse complement strand
TCAATATCAATATTACTCTCTTTATGTTCTCTATGTTCAGCTTGGTCTAATCTGATTGCATTTTTTGCCCATGATATGATTGTTCGCTTAATACTCGAGTTCTCAGGTAAGGTGGCTAAAGGTGCTTCACCGGATGGAACGAAATCCCTATCACCGACTTTGACTTTTTCTAACGTCCATTGCTTGTTCTTTAAACTGACTTGGTAGAGGTTGTTCAGATAGTCTTCTTTTGAAGGTAAATTTTTAGGGAAGAGAAGTAACTTATGCCAGCGACTTTCATGATGGTTTTCGCAAGTAATTTTGTATTGAGGCGTATTAGAATCATTAAGGGGTTTTTGAGCAAAAGTGTGGACACTGATAGATGCTGTAAGGGAAAGAGCGAGCATCGAAATCTTGTCTGGGAACATCTTTATTCTCCTAGGAACTGAGTTATTTGAAAGGCGCTTCAAAGCAAAAGTGTTGAAGCTTTGCTAGCGGTATCAAAGAGTTATTTAAGACTGTTTTCTAAACAATCTTATTTAAATTAAAAAAATTAGCTTGCTTAAGTCAAGTCTTTTAGATTGATATTTATTTTTTTAAAATGATATTAAACATCATGCAACATATTTGATTTTTAAGATTGAATCGAATTTTAGGTATCGACTTTTTGAGTGTGAGAGGGTGTAAAATGGGTTGAAACAGGACATAAGAGTACTTGAACAAAGAGGTTCAGGTTATATTAAGCTGAGATTCTTTTACGCTATTTTAAGATTCAATCTTGCAGCGGATGAGTCTTGCATTATACAATCAAGAACACGTGTGCAAAACTCAATTGCTCGTGTCGATTTCATTTTAGTTCAGCATATATTGAAGACAAGGAGCTGGAATATGGTTCACCTACTAAAACAGATAGGGGTATTCGTGCTCATTATCTTGTTGAGCAGTCAAGTTTATGCGGCCACTGAGCAAGCATATCAAGCTAAATTTATTCAGGCGCAACTTGCCAAAGGTTACACCCGTGATCAAATTGATGCGTTTCTGAAGCCAGCTAAAAAAAATGCTTTGGTACTCAAAACAATAAGAAGACCTTGGGAAGCTCAGCCTTGGTACAAGTATTATCCTATTTTTCTTACCGAGAAAAGAATACAAGCGGGTGTTACATTTTGGAAAAAGCACCAAAAAGCAATAGAAAAAGCAGAGAAAGAATTTCAAGTTGATGCTGAATTCATTGTAAGTATCATTGGCGTAGAGACTTTCTATGGGCGCAACATGGGCTCTTTTAATACTCGAGATGCTCTGTATTCTTTAGGTTTTTATTATCCACCTCGCTCTAAGCTTTTTCTAGCAGAACTAGGTTCCTTCATGGATCTGGTTGAAAAAGAGAAACTCGATCCGGCACAAGTGAAAGGTTCTTATGCAGGAGCGATGGGCTATGGTCAGTTTATTTCTTCATCCTACTTGCATTATGCTGTTGATTTTAATGCCGACGGTAAACGTGATTTATATCAACCTGTGGACGCTATTGGGAGTGTTGCCAATTACTTGAAGCAACATCATTGGAAGTGGCATGCACCTGTTGTTTATCCTGCACAGATCAAAAATGAAAAAGATGTGCAAAACATGCTGTGGAAGAAGGAAAAACCAACCATGACAGTACAAGGTTGGTCTAAATATGGCGTGGCTTTAGATAAAGAAAATTTAAAACATGTTGCAGCACAAGACCGAGCTTTATTATTTAAACTCAATCAGAACAAAACAGAAAACTACTGGTTAGGCTTGAACAACTTCTATGTGATTACGCGTTATAACCATAGTCAGTTGTATGCGATGGCTGTATATAAGTTAAGTCAAAGTATTAAGCAGGCTTATCTCAAAAGTCTTCCATAAGTTTCTAAAGAGGATACAAATTACATTATGGGTTATATAGGGCAAACTGATTATCCCCATGAAGCACCGCAACCCAAGCGTGCTGTACTACTGTGCAATTTAGGTACACCTGACGATACCAGTACCTCGGCTTTAAGACGTTATCTAAAGCAATTTTTAAGTGATCCTCGTGTGATTGAGGTCAATCCTTGGTTATGGAAGATCATTCTCAACTGCTTTATTTTACCCTTCAGGCCGAAAAAATCCGCAGCTATGTATAAGAAAGTGTGGACAGAGCAAGGCTCGCCTTTGTTGCTACATAGTTTAGAGCAAAAAAAGAAATTACAACTTGCACTCACCCAACAGTTAGGTCAAGAAGTTATCGTCGAGCTTGCTATGTGTTATGGCGCACACTCTGTAGCAGAAGCTGTAGCAAGCTTGAAAGCACAAGATGTGCGAGAAGTGGTCGTTTTACCTTTGTATCCACAATACTGCGCGGCGACGACGGCTGCAACTTTTGATGCAGTGGCGCAAGAATATATGCGTTATCGTTGGGTGCCGCAACTGCATTTTATTCACGGCTATCATCAAGAGCCTTTGTTTATTGAGGCGATAGCGCGGTCGATTCAACAACATATTACTGCACACGGCCAGCCTGAAACTTTGATTTTTTCTTATCATGGCACGCCTAAATCGTATCGTATGCAAGGCGACCCTTATGCTTGTTTTTGTTTGCAAACAACGCGATTAGTATGCGCCCAGCTCAAGTTATCAGATGATCAGGTCATGACGACTTTTCAATCCCGTTTTGGTAAACAAGAGTGGCTGAAACCTTATACAGACGAAGTTTTGGAAGATTTAGCACAAAAAGGTACCCGACATGTTGCTGTGATTTGTCCAGGTTTTTCAGCCGATTGTTTGGAAACTTTGGAAGAAATTGCTCAAGAAGGACGAGATAGTTTTCTTGAGCATGGTGGTGAAGTTTATCACTATATCCCAGCGCTCAATAGCACTCAAGAGCATATTGATTTTCTGGCTATGCTTACGATGCGATCTTTTTCGATTCCTTCACTGCGCCCTGTCGTTGCAACCAAGACAGTGGAAGAGTCTGTCAGTTAACCTTATGTAATCGTCCTGTAGAAGACAAAGTGAGTTGATAAGGATCTCCTGTTTGAGGACGAAATACCCACGAACCATTGCGTTGAAAAGCATGCTCTGTGAAGGTCAGAGGGAGTGTTTGATTCCATGTGATTTTTATAGCGCTTTGAGGTAAATGAAAGCGCTTTAAAATTACATCGCTTGAGGGTTCGAATTGATGACTCTCATTACTATCAATAAAAATCACAATTTCTTGTTTCCAGTCAGGAAAGCATGTGTTGTTTTTGACGGGACAGAGCGCAATAGCTCGTTGCCACATGAGTGCTTGAGTCTGAGCCCATTTAACATGTTGCTGAAGTGCAAACCTTGTCTGTTGGTTTTCTTGTTCGGCGCGAAAAGTGACCATCGACGGTAAGATCCACTGACTCAATCCTCCGAGTACAGCGCAGCATACAAGAAGTTGTAACAGAGAAAACCCTTGTGTTGTTGTGCGTCTGGAAAAGTGCATAGCTAAGTTGAGTATGATAAAACGATGATCATGAATCAGAGCTTGCTATGAATCAAGTGATAGAGCTTATATTTAGCTTGCTTTATTGTGTAAGTAAACAGGCTCACACTTAGAACATCTTGGTTTCACCTGTTACGCATGTTTTTTATCTAAGTCAATGGCAGCTTGCGAAAGTTAATTTCTTGCATGGCTTTAAGCTCTGCTTTTGTAAATTTGTAGTATTCAAGTATTTTGTCTCTCTCATGTGCGTGAGGATACTTCCATAAGTCGAGTAAATGAAATTTCGCATAGCATGAACCTTTTTTAATGAGCTTGGCGGTATCTGAAAGTTCGGCAAAGCTTTTACCTGTATTGAGCTCTTTGACTAAATCAATGGTTGTGCAAGGTTTCCATGTTAAATGTTTAAAAATATAGTTATTAATTTCATTGTAATGGCTGTACCACACATCAGAGATAATATGGATCGGATACTTGGTGAGCAAAATGGTTTCATAAAGCGATGCTTCTTTGATTTTTTCAGCATCTCTTAACCATCTTGACCAACATTGCTCAGCACTTTGCGAGGCAATCCATAGCAGAGTACTGGCGCCAGTATTGTGCAGCACAGTTGCGAGATACAAAGTATCCACAGGAATTTTGTGCAGCCTTGCCAGGCGTCTAACAGCAAGAGCGTGGGAGGTTTGGTAGGCAAGAGTACGCTTGACTGCGCGATGTAACCGAAAACTTTTTAATGGAAGCCAGCGTCGGTTGCATAAGTATCCAATCCATAAGCGTATGTTTTCTAAGCCCATATAGTGGATAATAAGCATAGGATCTTTTACTTCAACCGATGCATCCTGTAAATAACCAAAGCGGTGAAACACTTGGAGTAATTCGTTTTGCATCCAAGCAATATTACGGATACATTCGCCTATAGCGTGCGTGTCAGTGTTGGAGCTGATCAAAATTTGAAATAAGTTGATTTCACTTTGGGTAATAGGTAGCTCTGATCCTTTATCTTTTAAGTGGGAGACCTTGTGTGCTAGCGTGGAGACCAATTCTTTTTCTATGCGTTTATGAATTGTACCTGCTATTTTTGCATCATGTTTGGCTTTGTTGACACGCTCTAACCAAGCAACGCGCTCACTTTCAAGTTTTTCATTTTGTGTGAAGCCTTCAATGATGTCTTCTTCTGATTCATGGAGATCATCCGAGAGCATTTGAGTTAAGAAGTCTGACTCGAACTTCATCACATGTTCAGGCTTTGTTTTTTGAGCAAGAGGATTGACCAAGAGCTTATCTCCAGCAAATAACATTACTTAAAATATAATCGCATTTTTGTATTTTTTAAATAGTACGATGCAGTTATCTTTTTAAGTTATGTGCTGAGCCAAATGAGGCTAGCTTGTCGTCCTGTAATTTGCTGTTTGCGATAAGAGAAAAAGAGGTTTGAATCATGATATGTACAATACTGTCCGCCATAGACCTGAGTGACCCCGATAGCTTGTAGGCGTTGCTTTGCCAAGGCATATAAGTTGGCGTGAAAGCGATCACCTGAAGGGGTGAAGGCCTTAGCTGCGTTCGGATTCACTGCTATAAAAGCATCACGCACCTCATGGCCTACTTCAAAAGCGCGCCGACTGATAGCAGGTCCAAGGTAAGCCATAACTTGGGCAGGTTTTGGATATTGGGCGACAGTTTGTTCAAGAATACCAGCACATAAGCCTCGCCATCCTGCATGAGCACAAGCGACCCAAGTGCCTTGTTGATCACAAAAGAGAACAGGTAGGCAGTCAGCTGTCATGACAGCACAGACTTCATGTTTATGCGTACTATAAAGCGCATCAGCAGTAGGAGGTTGCTTTGGAATCTCATGCGTATGAGCTATAACTTGCGTACCATGAACTTGGTTGAGCCATAATGGTGACTGAGGTAAGTCTAAGTCTTGTATTAATTGTTGTCGGTTTTGTTCTACTTTATTTGGCGTATCGCCTACATGCTGGGCAAGGTTGAAATGATAAGTCTTTGAAGAAGAGGCGGAATGTTGACGTGTAGTGCAATAAGCTTTGACCTGCTTAGGAGCAGGCCAGTTGGGTATAAGATAGCGCGTAGCACTAGTCACTGATAAGATCCTCCCGCAAGCGCTCAAGTAGTTGTAGCATATCATCAGGTGTAGGTGCATGCCACGCCATGTGCTCTTGTGTTATAGGATGCTCAAAACTCAGGTGAGCAGCATGTAGTGCTTGGCGTCTAAAGTTTTGAATGGATTCAGTGAGTAATGGATCCATACCTTTAATAGGACGCGGCCTGCCGCCGTAACTTGGATCCCCTACAAGAGGATGATTGATATGTGCCATATGCACACGTATTTGATGCGTGCGACCTGTCTCTAGACGTAATCTTAAATGTGTATGTGCTCTGAATTTTTCTGCAATACGGTAATGCGTGATGGCTTCTTTACCTTGAGGTGTAACGGCCATGTGAGTGCGCTTGGTGGGATGGCGTCCAATTTTTTGATTCACTTGTCCACCTGAGGTCATTAAGCCTTGAGCTATCGCCTCATACTCTCTTACGATATGACGCGCTTGAAGCTTTTGTACGAGATATGTTTGTGCGGCAATTGTTTTTGCGACGACCATGAGTCCTGTTGTATCTTTGTCTAATCGATGCACGATACCTGCTCGAGGTAAAGCTTCAATAGCTGGAACGTGATGTAGCAGGGCATTGAGTAAGGTACCTGTTTGGTTGCCTGCACCTGGATGTACAACAAGGCCTGCAGGTTTATTGATGATAAGAATGTGTTCGTCTTCAAAAACACAGTTGAGCTCAATGGCTTCAGGTTCTTGCTTAACTTCATCTTCTATCACAGCATGAATGGAAATTTGTTGTCCAACAATCACTTTATCACGTGGTTTGGTCACCACTTGATCATGAATGCATACATAACCTGCAAGAATCCATGCTTTAAGGCGGGAGCGTGAGTAGTCAGGATATTGTTCGGCAAGTGCTTGATCAAGGCGCATGCCTGTTTGGTGTTCTGGTATCTGATATGTGAGTTCAATATATTGTGTCATAATAGGTCGCTGAAAATGCTTGTGTTATTTTTATATGTATCTGTTAGAATGTATTTTTGATTATACATTGAAATAGAAATTAACTAAAATGAGAAAGACAAAAATATCTCGCTTTTTTGATGAAATACAGGTTCACAGTGTTCTTTTTGCCGTAGTCAGCACATTCATTTTAAGTTCCTGTAGCAGTGATGTTCAGAAAGATGCTGCGCATATTGTATATAATCAAGCCAAAGAAGCAAAAGAAAATGGAGATTGTTATACAGCACTTCGTTATTTAGAAGATGTTGACGCTAGGTTTCCTTTTAGTGCTTATAAAGAGCAAGTTCAACTCGATTTGATGTACTGTTATTATCGGATGCAAAAACAAGCTCAAGCTGAAGTCGCTGCTGAACGCTTTTTGAAGTTTAATCCTCGCCATAAGAATGTAGATTATGTGCTGTATATAAGCGGCTTAAATCAATCTCAAAGTCTGCATACGCTTACAGAATCTTTATTTAATGTTGATCCAGCAGAAAAAGAAATCTCTGTAGCTGTTAAAGCTTTTGGTTATTTTAAACGCCTTGTTCAAGAGCATCCTAAAAGTGAATATGCAGTCGATGCGCGTTTACGCTTAACTTGGTTAAAGAGCTTCATGGCACGCCATCATCTTGCGATTGCGCAGTATTACTTTGAGCGCGAGGCTTATGTTGCAGCATCAAGTCGTGCCCAATACATCGTTGAACATTATACGGGTACAGAAGCGATGAAAAAAGCGCTGGAATTGATGTATACGAGTTATGGACGTTTAGGTGAGGTGCGTTTACAAGAGCATACTGCTGAAGTATACAAGGCAACTTATGGTCGTTTACCTGAAAATCTTCAAGCACAGCAAGTTTACTCTGTCGAACTTGGCTCAGCTAAAGTGGCGATTTAGTTTTTTATATACAAATATAAAAACAGAAAAAGTACGCAAAAGCGTGCTTTTTTTATAATTGGAGTTTGTTTGGTTACCTGTTTTTAACATGTAAAATTGACTTTTTTCTTGCTTTGCATGGCAAGGTGCTTTTTAATGTGGCAGGAAAAAATTTATTCATATATCCAATGAGCCGTATAAATTTTGCGTTGCAACAAGGAAGCGAAGTGGATGTTCGCGGATTATAAACTTACAAAACGTAGTTAGGGAAAGCAACAATGAAGAAACCCCAAAAGATATCAAGAGCTGTCTTTGATGAAGTCATGGTACCCAATTATGCACCATCAACGACTATTCCTGTTCGAGGCCAAGGAAGTCGCGTGTGGGATCAAGACGGAAGAGAGCTGATTGATTTTGCAGGAGGCATTGCCGTGAATAGTTTAGGCCATTGTCATCCTGTGGTGGTGAAAGCTTTGCAAGAACAAAGTGAGCGCTTATGGCATGTGTCAAATGTCATGACCAATGAACCCGCATTACAACTCGCCCAAAACCTTACTGAAGCCACTTTTGCTGAAAAAGTCTTCTTTGCCAGTTCGGGTGCTGAGGTCAACGAGGCGGCCTTAAAATTAGCACGTCGTTATGCTGTAGATCATTTTGACAGCGAAAAGAATCAGATTATTGCCTTTACTCAAGGCTTTCATGGTCGTACTTTTTTTACGGTGTCTGTAGGTGGGCAACCTATTTATTCAGAAGGATTTGGCCCCAAGCCTGGAGCCATTACACATTGTGAATTTAATAATTTAGATGCGCTACGTGCTGTGATAAGCGATAAAACCTGTGCCGTGATGATAGAACCTATTCAAGGTGAGGGCGGCGTCATGCCTGCAACAAGAGAGTTTTTGAAAGGCGTAAGAGCATTATGTGATACACATCAAGCGCTCCTTATTTTTGACGAAGTTCAAACAGGTGTGGGACGTACAGGTTCTTTATATGCGTATATGATGTATGATGTGATACCTGATATTTTGACTACAGCTAAATCTTTAGGAGCAGGGTTTCCCGTAGGTGCGATGTTAACGACCTCTGAAATCGCTGCAAGCCTGAAAGTGGGAACGCATGGCTCAACTTTTGGCGGTAACCCTTTAGCCTGTGCTGTAGCACAAGCTGTTTTAAATAAAATAAATTGCCCTGAAGTTTTAGCTGGTGTGGCTGAACGTGAACAACTTTTCCGTCAAGGTTTAGAAGCTATCCAAGCTCGATATGATATTTTCGCCAATATTCGAGGTAAAGGCTTACTTTTAGGATGTGAGTTGAAAGAGCCTTATCGAGGTTGTGCTCGAGAGGTACTTCAGTGTGCTTATGGTGCAGGGTTGATGATACTCGCTGCTGGGCCTCATGTAATCCGCTTTACACCTTCTTTAGTTATTGAACTGGAAGATATTCGTGAAGGCCTTTCTCGTTTAGAGCAAAGCGTGAAAACATTTTTGGAAAGTAGATAGCGAAACAAACTTAAATAAGGAAAGGAGGCTCTATGTTTGTTATTAGACCTATATTATTGTCGGACGAGCAATCACTCTATGAATTAGCTGAAGTATCAGGTTATGGCTTCACATCTTTGCCCATGGATAAAAAACGTTTGATTAAAAAAATAGAACGTTCAGTCGAATCCTTCGCGAAGCCTTTGCGTGAACCAGGGAGTGAATTTTACTTGATGGTTCTGGAAGATACCACAACAGGGCAAGTCATTGGTAGTACAGGGATTGCTGCATCGGTAGGACTGGATGAAGTGTTCTATCATTATCGTCTTACTTCGGAGTCACATCACTGTCGTAGCCTTGATATTCATAATGTGGTTGAGACGCTTCATTTATGTAACGATTACACCTGTAGCGCTGAACTGTGTAGCTTATTTTTGCTCGAAAAATTTAGAGGTAAAAAGCAAGGCTCTCTTTTATCTCGAAGTCGCTTCTTATTTTTGGCGAATACGCCTGAGAGGTTTGGTCAAAAAGTGATTGCAGAGATGCGAGGTGAGTGCGATGAAAAAGGTTATTCTCCCTTTTACGCATGGCTGCAAGAATTGTTTTTGAAAATTGATTTTCCTCAAGCTGATTATTTATGTGGCATAGGTGATAAGTCTTTTATTGCTGAGCTGATGCCAAAGCATCCTATTTTTAAAGCCATGTTATCGCAAAAAGCACAAGATGTTATAGGACGAGTCCATGAAAAAACAAAACCCGCTTTAAAAATGTTAGAGCAAGAAGGTTTTACCTATCAAAGTTACATTGATATCTTTGATGGTGGACCGACCATTGAGTGCGAACTATCACGTATTAAGTCAGTAAAAGAGAGTCAAGTGCTTCAAGTTGAGATAGCACCTGAAGAGGGTACACAAGACTTGATTTTATCTAACCTCAAACTTGCAGGTTTTCGTGCTGTCATGGATAAAGCTAGAATTCATCGAGATAAAAATACAGTATATATTTCAGAAAAAATAGCGCGTCATTTAGATGTGGTCACGGGAGATAAAGTAAGGGTTGTAGCATGAAAGTAAAGCCAGAACAAACACATTATATAGCAGGAGTGTGGTACGAAGGACAAGGAGAGTCGATACAGTCTGTCAGTCCTGTTAACAGTGAAATATTATGGATGGGACATAGTGCCACATCTCATCAAGTAAATGAAGCGGTATGTGCAGCAAGAGCCGCACAATTTGATTGGTATGCATTGGGTTTTGATAAACGAAAGGATTACATCTTAGCTTTTACACAGAAGTTGCAAGAGCAAGAGAAAAATATCACGCATCTTATCGCAGAAGAGACAGGTAAAACACTGTGGGAAACAGCAACGGAAGTGAAGGCGATGCAAGGTAAAGCGCAGCTTTCTATTCAAGCTTATCACGAAAGAACAGGTCAGCATCAGGAAAGTCTACCTCTAGGCGATATGGTGATTCGACATAAACCACATGGCGTGATGGCTGTTTTTGCACCTTTTAATTTTCCAGGCCACTTACCTAATGGTCATATTATTCCTGCTTTACTTGCGGGCAATACTGTTGTACTTAAGCCTTCTGAGCTCACGCCAAGAGTGGGGCAAGTGATGATGCAATTTTGGCACGACATAGGCTTACCAGAAGGCGTATTGAACTTAGTTCAAGGTGATGTAGAAACAGGTAAAGCCTTGGCGCAGCACCCTCAAGTGGACGGTATTTTATTTACGGGCAGTTCTCGTGTAGGTCATATGTTGCATCAGCAATATGCAGCTCAACCACATAAAATTTTAGCACTGGAGATGGGGGGTAATAATCCGCTGGTGGTTAAAGGTGTACAAGATCATCAAGCAGCAGTGCATGATATTATTCAATCGGCTTATATGACTTCGGGTCAAAGGTGTACTTGTGCACGAAGACTTTATATCGAGCAAGGTCAGCAAGGAGATGCCCTGATTCGTGATTTGATTCGTGCTGTGGAGAAGGTCAAAGTCGGTGCGTTTGATGCTGAACCTCAACCTTTCATGGGATCCTTGATTTCAGAAAAGGCAGCTTTAGCTATTGTTGCTGCACAGGAAAAATTGGTAGGTTTAGGCGGTAAGCCTCTGGTGTCTGTGACTTCTATTAAAGCAGGCACAGGTTTGGTGCGTCCAGGTGTCATCGATATGAGCGAGGCCACTTCTTACCTTGATGAAGAGTACTTTGGTCCCTTATTACAGATCTACCGCTATACTGACTTTGATGAAGCTATAGCTTTAGCCAATCAAACCGCTTATGGTCTTTCTGCGGGCTTGCTTGCCGATGATCGTGCTGACTATGATTACTTTAGAATGCGGATTCGTGCTGGCATTGTAAATTGGAATAAGCAAATTACAGGTGCTTTAGGTCAAGCACCTTTCGGCGGTGTGGGCGCATCAGGCAATCATCGAGCGAGTGCTTATTATGCCGCAGATTATTGTGCTTATCCTGTGGCCTCTATTGAGCAAGAAAAAATACAGCTACCAGAACAAATTGTCTCTGGATTAGACTTAACGTAAGGAGCATACTGATGCGACAAGCTATTGACACTCTCTTTCAAGCGCTATGGTCTGATTATATTGCCATTACACCATCAGCTTTGAAAGTGCATGAGCTCTTGCAAACATCATCTACGATTGTTAATGATCATATTGCTTTGCGTACGCTCAATATCCCTTCTGTAGGCTTACCTAAGTTGTCACAGCATTTTGAATCTTTAGGATATGTCGCATCAGGGGATTATACGTTTGAGAAAAAAAACCTGATTGCAAAACACTTCGAGCATCCAACTGAGCAAGCTCCCAAGGTTTTTATTTCTGAGCTGGTGGTTGATGCGTTTTCAGAACCAGCAAAAAAAATCATGGCTAACATGGCTCAACAGATCACTGAAGATATACTGAAAGAAAATAAGTTTCTCTATTCTGGTCGTCATTGGTCTTTAGATTTTGATACATATCGAACGCTTCTTGCTGAAAGTGAGTATGCAGCTTGGCTTTATATCTGGGGCTATCGCGTGAACCACTTTACTGTTTCGGTGAATCATTTAGCGGACTACCAGAATTTAAGCGAGGTCAATCAGCGTTTAAAAGACGCCGGATTTCGTTTAAATACTGCAGGAGGTGAAATCAAAGGCTCCATTGAAGTGGGCTTAGAGCAATCATCGACTTTGGCTGATCAGATAGAAGTGGACTTTTCAGGTCAAAAACATACAATTCCGAGCTGTTTTTATGAGTTTGCTTTACGTCATCCTGTTGGAGATGGAGGCTTGTATCAAGGCTTTGTTACAGCGTCAGCGGATAAAATATTCGAAAGCACAGATGCTCAATCTCAAGGAAAAGGCTAGACTCGATAGAGCTAGCCTGATGTATCAAGACTTATCGTGTACCGTAGATAACAATGGTTTTACCTTTGGCGTGAATCAAGTTTTGCTCTTCAAGCATCTTTAAAATACGTCCCACCGTTTCCCTTGAGCAGCCTACAATTTGCCCAATTTCTTGGCGTGTGATTTTAATCTGCATGCCATCTGGATGCGTCATTGCATCAGGCTGCTGAGCTAAGTTCAACAAGGTTTGGGCTATTCGTCCAGCAACATCAAGAAATGTCAGGTCACTGACTTTTTGACTGGTATCTTGTAATCTTTTTGCCATTTGTTCGGAAAGCTTCATCAAGATATCAGGGTTGACTTGGATCAACTGTTTAAATTTACTGTAAGGTATTTCAGCTATTTCACAAGCGACTTTAGCTTTGACCGAGGCTGTGCGCACTGAGTCTTCTTCAAATAAGCCGAGCTCTCCAATAAAGTCACCTTGGTTGAGGTAACTTAGGATCATCTCTTTGCCTTCATCATCTTTGACTAGAACGACCACAGAGCCTTTGATGATAAAATATAAAGTGTCTGCTTTGTCTCCTGCATGAATCAGATAGCTCTTAGCAGAGTATTTATGTATGTGACAATGTGAAATAAACCATTCTAACGCTGGATCTGGTTTAGGTCTGCCTACTAAGGCCATGAACAATACCTCTATTCCTGTCAAGCGATCGATAGATCTCTAATTCTTATATCAGATAGAAATTGAAAAACTTGAGTCGATCTTGTTATATTTATCCATGAAAATGCGTTTATGTATCTGTGTAGATACTTTAAACGACGTCCTGTATAGGGCGTATCATAACAGAATTATGCTCTTCAGCATATTCTATAATGAGATGACCACGCTTAATGCGCTGCAACACTTCGGCATGTGCACTTTGAATGTACTGTGTCGTTCTACTTTCTAGGTTACCATCTTCTATTTGCATCACTAAAAAAGCCTCGATAAGGTTGTGTAGTGCTTCTTGTGAAAGCTCTTGATAAGGAATGAGCATAGCTTATTCCTTCGATTCGGCGTTAAATTTTTGACGAATAAGCTCTATATCTTCTTGTAGCGTTAACCACTGAAGCTCATAGGTTTCAAGTTGTTCTTGTACAGTACGTTGTTGACGATGCAGTGTTGCAAGTTGTACTTTATGTTCTACTTGATAGAGCGTGGTGTCTGCGAGACTTATTTCTAGATCTTGTAATTGTTTTTCACAATCGGCGATATCTTGTTCTAATCGACTTTGCTTTTTGGTCAGAGGTGAGAGCTTTTGTCGCAATTGTGCTTGTATTTTTTTCTCATCTTTACGCGTTGTTTTTGCAGTTGTGGTTGTGGCTATCGTTTCAGGTACTGCTTGAGCTAGTAGCCAAGTATGGTAATCCTTTAGATCACCTGAGAAAGGTTGTACTTTTTGTCGATCGACAAGGTAATAGGTATCGCAGGTTGTATTGAGTAAATATCGATCGTGCGAAACAATGAGCATTGCGCCTGAAAAGGTTTGCAGCGCCAAGGTCAGTGCTTCACGCATCTCTAAATCGAGATGGTTTGTTGGTTCATCGAGTAAGAGTAGGTTGGGTTTTTGCCACACAATCAGAGCTAAGGCTAAACGTGCTTTTTCGCCGCCTGAGAAATGGTCGATAGGTGTGAGTGCTTGGTCACCTTGAAAACCATATTGGCCTAAGAAGTTGCGCAGAGGTTGCTCTTTCTCGTTCGGACTTAGCTTCTGTAAGTGCTCAAGAGGACTTGTGTTGGCATATAGTGTTTCTAGTTGGTGTTGGGAGAAGTAACCTATTTTCAGCCCTTCACTAGGCTCATAGAGGCCTGTGAGAGGCTGAATCTGTCCAGCAAGTAGCTTTATCAGTGTTGATTTACCTGCGCCATTGCGCCCCAGTAGGCCGATACGTGCTCCAGGAGTAAGATTAAGCTTGATGTCTTTCAAGATGATTTTGTCACCATAGCCAAGGCTTATTTGCTCCATAGTGACCAAAGGCATGGGAAGCTTTTCAGGTTCCAAAAAGTACATGGAAAAAGGGTTGCTTTGATGGACGGCCACCAGATTTTCCATACGGTTGAGTGCTTTAATGCGGCTCTGTGCTTGCTTTGCTTTACTGGCTTTGGCTTTAAAGCGGTTAATAAAACTTTCGATATGAGCGCGTTCTTGTTGTTGCTTTTCAAACTGAGCTTGTTGTTGGTTGAGTCGTTCTGCCCGTATGCGTTCAAAAGAAGAATAGTTACCTTGGTAGTGATGTAAGGCTTGCTGTTCTATATGCACGATCTCATCGACAACCTGATCGAGAAAATCACGATCATGGCTGATTAAAATCAGTGTGCCTTCATAGCTTTTCAGCCAGTTTTCTAGCCAGATGACTGCATCTAAGTCTAAATGGTTCGTTGGTTCATCAAGCAGTAATAAATCAGAGCGGCACAAGAGCGCGCGAGCAAGACTAAGTCGAATACGCCATCCACCGGAAAAAGAGCCGACAGTTTGTGCTTGAGCATGCTGAGAAAAACCTAAGCCAGCTAGAAGTGTGCTGGCTCGCGCTTGAATACGATAACCATCTATAGCATGCATCTGCCCATGTAGTTCGGCAAGGTTTTGACTCTCTTGCTCTTGTGCTTGTGCTATGTTGTATTCAAGTTGACGATAGTCTTGATCACCGTCGATAACATATTCAAGTGCTACTTGTTGTAGCGCTTCTTGCTTGATATCTTGTGCAATTGAGGTGACTTCCCAAGACTCAGGATAACGTACATCGCCTTGATCTGGTTCTATTTTGTGTTGTAAAAGTGCGAGTAAAGATGATTTACCGCAGCCATTTGTACCGACAATACCAATTTTATGTTTAGGAAAAAGGGTCACACTGGTATCATTGAGTAGTACTTTGTTTTGACGAAGGAGTTGGATATCTTTTAAAACTATCATGATAAGAGGTCCTGTAAAAGAGGATTTTTATTTTAACCACAGTCATTTGATGTGAAAAGGGAAAATGGTCAAAAAGCAGAAAAAACGCTTCATTGCTGGAGCTAAGTGTCCTCAATGTGAGGGACATGACACTTTATACGTATCTGAGAAAAATGCGATTCAGGTTGTATCCTGTGTCGATTGTTCGTACCAAGATAAGCATAAAGAAAACAAAGATACAGAGCATAATTCTGAGCATATTATTGGCATATTTAAGCCGGAATCTCATGATTGATTTCAACATACTAAAAAAGGAGCTTTAAGCTCCTTTTTTTGTAAGGCTATGATTATAAACCAAAGAGTGAGCGCTCTTTGATTTTACGAATTTCTTTTTCATCAGACCATTCGATAAGACCTGTTTTTAAATCCATGAGGCGCATTGTCATTTTGTAGTATGCA
The DNA here is from genome assembly GCA_002341165.1 of Shewanellaceae bacterium UBA2521. GTDB lineage: Bacteria > Pseudomonadota > Gammaproteobacteria > Enterobacterales > Shewanellaceae > UBA2521. The sequence continues at coordinate 69,108 of DDNL01000049.1, read as the reverse complement.
TTACGATCGCTACCACTTTGCTTGATGATACTTGATAAGTTACCATACAGCATGTATTGAGCGCCGACTTGATGACCAAATTGAATGGCTTTTCTTGTGTCTACCATACCAGAGTTATTTTGATAATCGAGCTGTTTACGTACTTGCTCGACACGCGTCATATCGATAAAGCGAAAACGTCCAGAGCGTAGTAAACGCGAGCTGATACTATCGGTAATCGACTCGGTATCGATATGCTCTGAAGTTTTATTTTTGATATCGCTTACAAAAATGATAGGGCGAGATTGCTTAGTCAATGCCACAACAGGTGGGAAGTTGAGCATGCTGTCTACCATTTTGTTCGTGACACTTTGTAGATCTGTTGAGCCGAAATCTGTATTGACGGTTTCCACCGCATCGGGATCAGAATATTCAACATGTGACACACAGCCAGATAAGGTCAAAACAAGACCTGCAAGTATAATGCTACTGATTTTATTCATGATTCATATTTTCCTATTGATGTATTAGAGCGTGATCGTGTGGTATTGCATGTGGGCACCCACTTGAATCGCCCAAACTAAAGTTGTTTTATTTTTCGTTATTTTTACTGTATGTGGTTTTTGTCGTATGCTGATAGTGTATGTACCTGCATTGACATAGCTGCGTCCAAGCATGGTTTGGCTTGGAAGCGTGAGCCAGCTTCTTAAATCTGCTTGTTCGGTGACGAGATTAGTCAATTGGAAAACACCGCTTAATTGAGATGTATCAGGCTTATTATTTATATTGTATTTTGCAATAAGCCTTCCTATCTGTCGAAGTATAATGCCTGTATAGCGTTCTTCGAGAGATTTAATAGCCAGTTGATTAATATCGGCCAAAGGTTCACAAAAAAAGGCTTGAGGCAAACCCGCTACCGTCACTTTTCGCTGCGTTGAATTATACTTTGGATAGCTCGGAAAAGCTACTGATTGAACTTGATCTTTGATTCTTAAAGGGATAAAAACCTGCTTTTTAGGTAAAACGAATCCTTTTTCATATAAAATAACAAGTTGACCTTGATTTTCCTGCTTTATTGGTGAGGTTCCCCATTTCTTTTTGAAGGTTTTATATTGTGGCATACCCAGTTCGCGAGCGAGCCGAACCAGATCTTTTTGGATATGTGTATTGCCCTTTGCGATAGCTGCTGCTTTACGGTAATCGATGAAAGCATCGTTTTCTTGTTGTGCTAATTCATGCAACAAGCCTGTTGTATAGAAGTTATAAGCATTGAGAAAAGAATTGGAAATGTTGCCAGAACTGTCTCTTAGAAGCTTGATCTGTCGAGATGCGACACCGCGCTCGAGCTTTTGTCCTGCTGGGTTTTCAGCAGAAAACTTTTTTTGTTCTATGCTTTGGAGTTCGTTAGCACGCCGAGTTTCGACTAAGGCTGAATCAAGGCGACCTAGCATGACATAGTTCATAGCTTGGTATTGATGCAGTAAAATGCGCTCAAAACCTGCTCCTCGATAAGCAATAACTTTATCATTGATGGCTAGACTGCCTATATTGCTAGAGATTTCACTGGCTGAAATCAAGGCTTTCATATCCCCAGCATTATAGGCTGCGATAGCTTGTTTGTAGTAGGTTAAGCTGGTTTTGAAGTCTCCTTTGAGCTGAGCTGCACGACCTAATTCTTGAGCATAAAGAATACTATCTTGTGTATCAAGCTCATCTTTAAGTACTTGATCTTTTTTTGTTTCCTGTTGCTGCATCAGTGCACTTTTAATAGGCTTCATGGTCTTAGGATGGGAAGTGAAAAGACCTTTTAAGGAGACAGCGCAGCTTGAAATACTCAGTGCTGCAAGAATAAAGAGGATGTATCTAAGGTTTTTTCTCATACGTAAACAATTCCATGTAGCCATTAGTAGTGAGGCGGAGGGGTTTCTTCGGCTTCCGATGCGAGTTGATTCGGTGTGAGTGCAGCAAGTTTTTGACCCAGAAATTGAATATATTTCTGTTGCTGCTGGTAATAATGACTGATTTCAATAACTTGTTGATTTAACTGTTCAAGCAAATCTTCTTGGAAAGCTTGTTTGCTTTCTAACTCATCAATACGTTGTTGTAGCGCTTCATAATTCATGTGATAACCTCTCAAAAACTATGAATATCATATCACAAGCGTGCAGAGCGTTGAATATTTATCAAGAAGATCTGAATTATATTTTGACTTACATCTTCGTTTTTAGAATCGAAGACCTATAGAGATGATGAAAATAAAAAAAGAGGGGGTTTCTTGCTCGAAATTGAAGGTTGTTGCCGTCGTACCAGGTGTGGTTTCAGCCCATGCGTTGTCTTGACTATTAATGACATGTTTCAATTGTGCTGAGATAGCTAAATTGTCTATAGCTGTTTGTATGCCTGTTTGGAAGCCATAAGCAAGTCCAGCTTGGTCTTTTTTAGCCCCTTTGCTCAATTCTGAGCTATTATCATTGTACTCTATTGATTCGACTTTAGTAGATTGGCGTCCAAGATTACCCCCTATACTCCACGACCACCACTTGTTCATAGGGTAAAGAAAATCGACATCAATGTGGGTATAGGAGTTGTTGAGCGTGACATCAACATAACCATAGTTTTCACCAGAAAGCACATAATCGGCTTCTTGAGTATCCTCGGTTGTGAGGATAAGGTGCCTTAATGTCATCCTAAAATAACGGGAAAAATGATAAGATAAGCTAAATCCATAGCCCCAACCACTGGCTTTGATATCATAAATCATATGTTGCTCATTATTGGTTGTATCTGTGAGCTCATAAGTTGCTTCTTGTAAAAAAGTGATCCCTGAATCCATAGCAAGAATAAAAGGTCGATCGAGTTCCTTATTTCTTGCCAGAGCAGATGTGCTTGATATGAGATAAATGAAGTAGAAAAGAAAAACTAAGGTTTTTGGCATCGCATGATCGTAACAAAAGCAATTTCCTTAAATATAGAGGATATTAATTTAAGCTACCAGCTTTTATAACAAAGAAGTGTTATAGGGAGATGCAATATGAGGATGGAAATAAACTAGATGCTCAGTATGAGCATCTAGTGTTGAGAAGCAAGTAGGCTATCTTGTGCGCGGGCAAAGCTCTGTTTCTGTGAAGAAAAAAGAAATTTCGCGTTGAGCTGACTCAGGTGAATCAGAGCCGTGAACAGCATTTTCTTGAATTTCGCTTGCAAAGCGTTTGCGTATTGTACCTTCAGCAGCCTCTTGAGGGTTTGTTGCTCCCATGAGATCGCGGTTGAGATACACAGCATTATTACCTTCTAAAACCTGTACCATGATCGGGCCTGATGTCATGAACTTAACAAGGCTTGCAAAAAATGGACGTTCGTTGTGCTCGGCATAAAAGCCTTCAGCTTGTTCTTGTGATAGATGTACCATTTTAGATGCAACAATTTTGAGTCCTGCTTTCTCAAAGCAAGAATAAATTTCACCAATATGATTTTTAGCGATAGCATCAGGTTTGATGATAGAAAATGTTCTTTCTTGCGACATGATTCTCTTCCTTAAACAGACAATAAAATAACAAATGCTGATTATACGCTAGCCGTATAGATTTGGTAAAGCTCTGTTTTAAGGCCGAGAGTTGTTGAGGCACAGAAAAAGAGGGTGCACAGCTCAAACTTCGTTGAGCCATGCTTGTTGTATTGCTTCTAAGATTGTTTCACTACAACGGCTCGGATCATCGTCAAAGTTTTCAAGATCTAAAACCCATTGATGTAAATCGGTAAACCGAATCGATAACGGGTCGGTATCTGGAAACTTATCGAGCAGCGCTAAGGCTATCTCATAAGAATCTGTCCATTGTAAACGCATCCTTGTGTCTCCTTGTTGTGCTTGGCGGTTAGCCTTTCTCGGAAGCTAAGTTAATGTTATATAAAGGTATTTCAACAACTAAATCTTCTTTGCCTACACAAGCTTGGCAAGATAAACGACTTTCTGGTTCTAAGCCCCATGCTTTATCTAGCATATCATCTTCAAGTTCATCACTTTCTTCAAGCGAATCAAATCCTTCACGAATGACAACATGGCAGGTTGTACAAGCGCATGATTTCTCACATGCGTGTTCAATTTCAACGCCTACTTTATAAGCACATTCAATAATGGTTTGACCCTCTTGTGCTTCATATACGGCTCCATCTGGGCAGATGGTATCATGAGGTAAAAATACAATTTTAGGCATAATTCAACTTATAACTTATCTACAGAGTGACCCTTGAGAACTTGCTTAATGGATTCATCCATGCGACGAGAAGCAAAATCTTGAGTCTGTTTATCCAAATTTACTATAGCTTCTTGTAAAGCTTTTTCATCTTTCGTCTCTAAAAGCTGCTCTAACCTTGCCATATCACTTTCTATTTGAGTCAGTTCTTCATTTGTGAGTAAGGCTTTATCTTGCTCGAGAGCGTTTGTAAGCGCCTCTAACACACGCTTGGCTTCGACTTGCTTCTCAACCAGCATACGTTCAGCTACATCATCTTTCGCATACTCCATAGAAGCTTTGAGCATCTTCGCGATTTCATGCTCTGTGAGACCAAAAGCAGGCTTTACTTCAATAGAAGCTTGGACTTGTTGTGTTTTTTCTAGGGCTGTGACACTCAGCAGTCCATCTGCATCGACTTGAAAAGTGACTTGGATTCTGGCGACGCCTGCATTCATAGGAGGAATGTTGCGCAGTTCAAATCGTGCTAAAGAACGACAATCTTGTACCAACTCACGCTCTCCTTGGACGACATGAAAAGACATTGCCGTTTGACCATCTTTAAATGTGGTAAATTCTTGAGCACGAGTGATGGGTATCGTAGTATTTCTTGGTATCACTTTCTCAACTAAACCGCCCATAGTTTCAAGCCCTAGAGAGAGCGGAATGACGTCAAGAAGCAACAATTCTGAATCAGGTTTGTTACCAGCAAGAATGTTGGCTTGAATCGCTGCACCCGTAGCAACAATTTGGTCAGGGTCTAGATGTGATAAAGGCGTTTGTTGAAAGAAATCAGCTGTCATTTGGCGCACCAAAGGTACGCGGGTCGAACCACCGACTAAGGCGACATGATCGATATCAGCCACTTTAAGTTGAGCGTCTCTTAAGGTTTGACGACATACTTTGATGGTTTTTTTGACCAAATCTGTAATCATCAGCTCAAATGTTTCGCGACTGATAGAAAGCTCTGTGACCTGATCGCCTAGATCAAATTCAAGCTTAACATGGTCTTGCGAACTGAGTTGTTCTTTAATAGAACGTGCCTGCATCTGCAATTGACGGTATAAGGCAGGATGAGGCTGTTTTATATTGAGCTGTTGCTGGAGATAATCAATCAGAGTTTCATCGAGATCATCGCCTCCTAAAGCTGTATCTCCACCTGTTGCTAAGACTTCAAAAACACCTTGATGTAAGCGTAAAATCGAGACATCGAAGGTACCGCCTCCTAAATCATAAACGACAGTAATACCTTCTTGCTTTGAATCGAGACCGTAAGCGATGGCAGCAGCTGTTGGCTCGTTGAGCAGCCTTAGAACGTGCACGCCTAACAATTTAGCCGCTTCTTTTGTGGCTTGACGTTGTGCATCATCAAAGTAAGCAGGAACAGTAATAACTACACCATGCAAATCACCACCGAGTGTATCTTGCGCACGCTGAATAAGAGGACGCAGAATTTCAGCCGAAACTTGAATCGGGTTGAATGTGCCCTGTGGTGTTTGAAATAAAGGTAAACCTTGTTCACTTTGATCCAATTGATAAGGCAGGTGAGGGTATTGTTGCTGAATGTCAGCTAAAGAGCGACCCATGAAACGCTTTACGGAAATAAGCGTATTGCTTGGGTGTTCGCTGGCCTGTGCATATGCTTGGTGGCCTACTTCAAGTTGATCCGCTTCAATGCGCACCACAGAAGGGAGCATGAGACGGCCTTGCTCATCGGGCAAAACACGCACCGCACCACTTTGTACGGTTGCAACCATAGAGTTGGTTGTACCTAAGTCAATCCCTACAGCAAGACGATGCTGATGTGCTATGGTGCTTTGACCTGGTTCTGATATCTGAATGAGTGCCATAATATATACTAATCGAGTAAGGAATCTTCAATCTTTTCAAGCTCTTGCTCGAGTTTGAAGAGAAATTTGAGTTTAAAAATCCATGTTGTTGCATCATGCCAGCGCTCTTGTTGTAGTGCTTGCGCTAGAGCGTCAATTTGAGCACGTTTGTCTTGATGAATTTGCGCTTGCATGCGTGCTAGTTCAGATTCGGGCTGTGCTGCTTGGCGTAAGGTATCGAGATCTTCGCGCCACTGCATTTGCGCCATCAAAAATTGTGTATCTTTAACGGTTGTCGCTTCATCTTCAAGCTCAATACCTGACAGTGCAAGGAGATGCTCTGCACGACGTATAGGGTCTTTAAGACAAGCAAAAGCATCATTGATTTGCGCTGATTTCATCACAGCTTGTGCTTGCTCACTTTGGCTACCATGACTGAATCGATCAGGGTGAACCGCATGTAAGAGTGCTCTGTACCTTGTTGTGAGTTCATGATTTGGAACCTCAAACTGAGCCTCCAAACCAAAGAGTTCGAAATAATTTATAACCATGGTCGTTATTATCTTATGCATTCATAGGTTTGTGTAGCTTTAGACGGTGAAGCTTTCTCCACAACCGCATTCACCTTTTGCATTGGGATTGTTGAAAGTAAAGCCTTCGTTGAGGCCTTCTTTCACAAAATCCAGCTCAGTACCTTGGAGGTGGATAAGACTTTTCTGATCAATGACAACCATGACATCTTCGATATGAAATGTGACATCATCTTCATTGACCTGATCGACAAACTCCATCACATAAGCTAAACCTGAACAGCCAGAGGTACGTACAGCCAAGCGCAGACCTATGCCTTGAACTCGATTTTCGAGGAAGTGACGTACTCTTGTGAGAGCAGCTGGTGTCATGGTGACGGCCATAAAAAACCTCTCTTACTTCTTATTTTTATTGTTGTAGTCGTCTATCGCTGCTTTAATAGCATCTTCCGCTAGAATAGAGCAATGTATTTTCACTGGAGGCAATGCAAGCTCTTCAGCGATAGCTGAGTTACTAATTTGTCCTGCTTCTTCTAGCGTTTTACCTTTAACCCACTCTGTGACTAAGGAGCTTGATGCGATAGCGCTGCCACAACCATAGGTTTTGAATTTAGCATCTTC
>DDNL01000049.1:0-61610 GCA_002341165.1 Shewanellaceae bacterium UBA2521 | reverse complement strand
ATAGGTTTTGAATTTAGCATCTTCGATCACGCCGTTATCGTTAATTTTTAATTGTAGTTTCATCACATCACCACAAGCTGGTGCGCCGACCATACCTGTTGCGACATGTGGATCATCTTGATCAAGAGAGCCGACGTTTCTTGGATTCTCATAATGATCAATGACTTTTTTACTATATGCCATGAGATTGCTCCTTTACAGCTTTTAAATCGTGAATTAGTGATGCGACCATTCAATAGAGTCTAAATCAATACCTTGTTTGAACATGTCCCATAGCGGTGACATATCGCGCAGTTTACCAATTGAGCGTTTCACCAAATCAATGGTGTAGTCAATTTCTTCTTCTGTTGTAAAACGACCTACAGAGAAGCGAATAGAACTATGTGCAAGTTCATCATTGAGGCCTAGTGCACGTAAAACGTAGCTTGGCTCTAAACTCGCAGATGTACAAGCTGAACCAGATGAAACAGCTAGGTCTTTTAACGCCATGATGAGTGATTCACCTTCAACATAAGCAAAGCTGATGTTCAAGTTTCCACAGTAACGCTGTTCCATATCACCATTGATATACACTTCTTCAATATCTTTGAGGCCATCATGTAAGCGATCTCTTAAAGATGCGATGCGTTTGAGATCTTCTTGCATGGATTCAATAGCAATCTGTGCCGCTTCACCAAAGCCAACAATTTGATGTGTTGCTAGCGTGCCAGAGCGCATACCGCGTTCATGACCACCGCCATGCATTTGTGCTTCAAGACGAACACGTGGCTTACGACGTACAAACAATGCACCAATGCCTTTTGGACCATACATTTTATGAGCAGAGATAGAGAGTAAATCAATTTTAGTTTGCGTCACATCAATGGGGAATTTGCCTGCACTTTGTGCTGCATCAACATGAAAAAGAACTTTTTTGCTACGGCATAAGTCGCCGATAGCATTAATGTCTTGGATGACACCAATTTCATTATTAATATGCATAATAGAAACCACAGTGGTGTCTTCGCGAATTGCCGCTTCGAGTTCTTGTAAGTCGACTAAGCCATTTTTTTGTGGCTCAAGATAAGTGACTTCATAACCTTCACGCTCAAGTTGACGGCAGGTGTCTAACACAGCTTTATGCTCTGTTTTGAGTGTAATAACGTGCTTACCTTTTTTATGATAGAAATGTGCAGCACCTTTAATCGCGAGGTTATTCGATTCCGTAGCACCTGATGTGAATACAATTTCTCTAGGATCAGCATGAATCAAATCGGCTATCTGGTTACGAGCAATATCAACAGCTTCTTCAGCTTGCCATCCAAAACGATGTGAGCGTGAAGCAGGGTTACCAAACACACCATCTAAGGTGAGATAATCGGCCATTTTTTTTGCAACACGGGGATCCATTGGACAGGTTGCTGCATAGTCTAAGTAGATGGGTAATTTCATCTAGGTCTCCGTCAAAATTATCGAGCACTTATTTATAGGGTGCTTATATATCGAGTTACAGTTCATGTTTTCAAGTTATCAATCAGCTTTAAGATCTGGCATAAGATTTAATGGCTGCTTACCTTGTTGTCGCATTAAAATTTGTTGTACGTCTTGCTTGTTCATTAAATCAGCCAAGGAAATATTGGCGAGAAAAGCGCGCATACTTTGACTTAATTCACACCACAAAGAGTGGGTTAAGCATTGTTGTCCATGTTGACAGTTACCCTGACTTTGGCACTTGGTGGCATCCAAGTCCTCGTCAACGGCTTGAATGATGTCATCAATAGAAATTTGGTCTAAACTCGGCACGATGAGATAACCACCACCTGGACCTCGAACACTACTTACTAATTGTTGTTTACGTAATTTAGCAAACAATTGTTCTAAATAAGGTAAAGAAATGGCCTGTCTTGTCGATATTTCTTGCAACCGAACAGGGTGTAAATGAGAATTAATTGCAATGTCTAGCATAGCTGTCACAGCATAACGACCTTTTGAAGTGATTTTCATGGTGTGACTCCTCTCTTTTACTTAAAACAGTGCGAATTTCATCATACATAGACTCAGGATTCAAGTCTTTAACCAACTATTTTACTCAAGTATTAAGGGTAAACGTCGAGCTAGCCAGTTTTAAGCCTATAAATAGGCTTATTTACGGCTTAGTTTATCGATAGAGCTCAAAATGCCCCTTAAAATATTGAGCTCGGCGACTTCAGGCCGTGCTCTTTGGAACAGCCGTCTGAGCTTACTCATGATTTGTCCAGGATGATTTTTAACAATAAAACCCGAACTGAGTAAGCTACTTTCTAGATGGGTATAGAACTTCTCCAGATCTTCGTGTAGAGGATAAGGAAGTGGCTCAGGAAGAGGCTCTTTTTGGTGTTCAAGATAAGCCATACGCACTTCATAGCTCAACAATTGTACCGCTTGAGATAGGTTAAGGCTGCTGTATTGCGGATTGGCGTCAATTACCACATGATAATCAGAGAATTGTAATTCTTCGTTGGATAGGCCACTGCTTTCTCGCCCAAAAACAATAGCTACAGCTTGCTCTTGAGAGGTACTTACGAGCTTTTGTCCAGCCTCTCTGGGATTGAGAGTAGGCCAGTCTAAACCTCTCTGACGCGCACTGGTCGCGACAACGAGCGCACAATCGGCGATAGCTTCTTGTAAGGTATCGACTTGTTGTGCCTGTTGAAGGATATCACCTGCTCCCGCAGCAAGTGCCATGGCTTTGCCGTCAATAGATGCTTGTGGATTGACCAAAACAAGCTCTGAAAGCCCCATTGTTTTCATGGCTCGGGCGCTTGAACCTATATTACCTGAGTGCGTTGTGCCTACAAGCACGATTTTGATACGATTGAGCATATGCTGTTCCCTTAAAATAACCTCGATATTCTAACATAAAAGTGCGCTACCTCATAAAATAGTCAATTGGTTAAAAAAGCGTTTGAACTGCCTCTTTATTTTGGTAAAATCTCTTTTTTATCGTTCTTTTACAAATGTGGGTTGATTTATGCGTCCGATGTTAAATATCGCAGTGCGTGCTGCGCGTCAAGGTGGGTCTGTTTTGTCTCGAGCTTATGCCGAACATGATAAAGTTGAGGTCTTCAAAAAAGGTCATGATTATGTAACAAAAGCTGATTTAGATTCAGAAAAAGCCATTATTGCATCTTTGCAAAAATCTTATCCAGAACACGGTATTCTTGCTCGAGAGTCAGGTGTTATCAATCCTGGTCATGACCATCAGTGGGTGATAGACCCATTAAGTGGTACGATGAACTTCATCAAAGGTATCCCACATTTTGCAGTATCCATTGCGCTTCAGGTTAAAAATAAAACAGAACTTGCAGTGGTCTATAACCCTATTACAGACGAATTATTTACTGCCATAAACGGTGCTGGAGCACAGTTAAATGACTACCGTATTCGCGTATCTCAGCAAAAAGATCTTACCGATGCCTTGATTGGAACAGGTTTGCCACATAAATCGCGCCAGCACACAGAAAGCTACATGAGTATGTTGCAAGAAGTCTTTATTCAAGCTAGTGATTTAAGAAGAGCAGGCTCAACTGCGCTAGATTTGGCCTATGTTGCTGCAGGAAGGTTCGATGGCTTCTTTGAAGTCAGTCTGAAGCCTTGGAGCTTAATATCAGGGGCATTAATTGCTCGTGAAGCGGGTGCCATGATGACCGACTTTGTGGGTGGGCACCATTATTTCAAGAACGGGCATCTTGTAGCAGGTACACCTAAAATCACACAAGGTCTGTTGCGTGCGATGCGTCCATCGTTATCGGATGCGCTTAGAAAATCTTGTTCTTGATAGAGAGCTGAGATTAAAAAAAGGAGCAGATGCTCCTTTTTTTGTATCTTGAGATAAAAAGTTTTATTGCTTAGCTGCTACTTGAGGCTGTGCAACTTCAGCGACTTTCTTATTTATAGCTGCTTTCTTCACAGACTTAGCTTTGTCTTTAGACGAGCCAGCTTTCTCAATAGAAAGAAGTTCAACTTCAAAGATAAGCGTTGAGTTTGCTGGAATATCTCCTGCACCATGTTCACCGTAAGCAAGGCTTGAAGGAATCACAAACTTATACTTTGAGCCTTTTGTCATCAGCTGAACGCCTTCAGACCAACCAGGAATAACTCGTGCGAGAGGGAATTTTGCTGGCTGCTTACGTGCATAAGAGCTGTCAAATTCAGTACCATCTATTAAAGTACCACGATAATGTACTTCAACGATATCTTCTAGAGCTGGTTTTTCACCTTTAGTTTCTTTAAGGACTTCATATTGTAAGCCAGAGCCAGTCGTTTTGACGCCTTTTTTAGATTTGTTTGCTTTTAAGAATTCATCACCTTTTTTAAGGTTTTCTTTAGCTACTTCTTCAGCCTTGACACGACGCTGCTCAGTGACTTTCTTGTCTAAACCTTGTAAGATTTCTTTTATTTCTTCTTCTGTAAGCTGGGTATTGTTTGCAAGACCTTGTTTAAAACCATGCATGATCAGCTCATTATCCAAAGTTAAACCAGCTGTTTTCTGTTCTTGGAGTTGTTTAGAAATATAGCTACCAATCGAAGCGCCTAAGCTGTAGGCTTCTTTTGCTTCTTGAGTTTCCAGATCAACTTTTTCTGCAGATTGATTATTATTACATGCTGTGACACTCATCACTGCGATAGCTATTAGCGAAAGCTTTCTTAGGGATTTCATCAAACTTATCCTTTTCATGATTAATTGTATAATTTTTCGATTGTATCGTAGCTGAAACTTTAATCCAAGCCATTATTGCAACTTAACAGTGACTTTATCTCCGTTGAAGATGAAAAAGGCAGCAATATACTTGCCAAGACAGTTCATCTACCAAGACAGCTCATCTATTCAAAACCCGAAGATTTATGATTTTTGTGTATTGAAATAATAGATGAAAAAAAATGGCGTCGCTTTTTTTTTTGTATCTAAACTCACTATATCTAGCAAACTAGCAAATATTTTCAACTTTTGTCACTCATGGATAATTACTTATGAAGTCGATTCAGCTTTTTGTGATGTGTTTAGTGTTCTTTATTTCAAGCACCCATGCTTATGCTGAGGTGGAAAAGAAATGTAGGTATTGATAGTCCTCTCAGTGCAAGTCTTAGAGTCTCCTCCGAGCAAGAACTTGGTTCTTTTGATACACGTTATGACAATGGAGCGAATTATAAACTTAACTTTGGCTATTACTTTTCTGACGCGCATAGGATTAATTTAAGTTATCAATTTGTGGATTTGATTTTTTAGGGAGCCAGCATAACAGAAATTGCTAATGTAGAGAGATATGCCGAATTTGAACTTGATATAAATGCACATTATCTCAGTCTAGGTTATGACTTCAATCATGCTGTGAGTCAAAGATGGAATTTATTTTTAGGGTACGGCTTAGGGTATCAGTCCACCGAATTAAAAGAAGAACTCGGCACATCAAATGGTCAAACAAAGGATTTGAGTTTGAACGAGCTTATAATGATGGTTCTCAACGTACTGAAACTTTTAATTTTAAGCAAAGGTATATACAAATGTTTTATTTAGGTTCAGCTTATCGTTTTTAATCTGCAAGATTAGACCTACTTACCTTGATAAAAAGCTCATTGTAGAGCTTTTTATTTTTTAAGCACAAATGGAGTGTGCTAAGTTAAGGCGTAGGAATAGGTTGTCTTTTATGTTGAGTTTTTAGATAGGTATTGATGATACATTCCTCGGCTTGAGACGAGATCGTTTTCCCTTCCAAGAAGTCATCAATTTCATGATAAGTCACCCCAAGAGCGAGCTCATCGGCTTTGAGAGGTTGATCGTCCTCTAGATCTGCAGTTGGCGTTTTATTGACAAGTGCTTCGGACGCACCTAAATGTTGAGCAATATGTTTAACTTGGCGTTTATTTAAGCCAAAAAGAGGCGCAAGATCGCAAGCACCGTCACCATACTTAGTGTAAAAGCCCATGAGGTTTTCAGCGCTGTGATCAGTACCTGCAACCAAGCCTTGATATAAGGCTGCAATTTCAAATTGTGCACACATGCGTAAACGTGCTTTAGTATTGCCTTTAACAAAGTCTAGTTTTGAGTTATTTGGCTTGGGAAAGTGATCAGGTGCGGCGTTAAGTATCGTTTCATGTAAAGCATCTACGCCTTGCTTGATATTGACCGTAAAGACAGCATCAGCTTGTATAAAAGCCAAAGCATTTTGCGCATCATTTTCATCTTTTTGTATACCATAAGGCAAGCGTACAGCAATAAATTGATAAGGTGTTGTCGGATCTTCTTGACGTAAACCTTCTACAGCAAGCTGACATAATCGTCCGCACGTACTTGAATCAATTCCTCCGCTAATACCTAATACGATACAGTGCATCTGTGCTTGTTTGAGCTGGTTTTGAATAAATGCAATGCGAGTACTGATAGCTTCTGTCACAGAAAAATGGGGTTGAACCTTCATTTCTTGAAGAACGCTTTGCTTGATTTTTTCAGAAGACATAATGGAAAACCTTGTTATTTTTAACTCTCGAACATGGTTTTGAGGTATTCAACAAAAGCCAAGTATGCTTTTGAGGTTTGGGGTATACCTTGACTGAAGCGGGCAACAGGATGGCGCTCACACTCAACTAAATCCATGATCATATTTATCTTTTTGTACTTTGAAAAACCACAAGTTAAGGTTTCGCGAAGTCCAAAAATAAGATTAATTTTATCATGGTAGTTATGGTAAATATTTAAGAGGTGTGTATCAAGATCTAATTGATCACTGATCATAAGATATTTTCTTTTTGGATCGATACCAAGGCCTTTATAATGCTCAATAATACGCTCAATAAAAGGAATAGGATCTTGAGCATTGATGCGGATACCATCGTAGAGCTTAGCGTAAAAAAGGTTAAATTTTTGCAAAAAAGCATCAAAAGAAAGCGTTCCTGTAAGCGCAAGCCCTGGATGTCCTTGAAAGACCTTGACCCAATTGCTTAAAGCTTCGCATTGGAATTGGTGTAATACAGAAAGCTGTTGGTGCGCCATAAACCATTCGTGTCCTTGTGAGCCGATACAAGGAATATTCATTTCACGAGCAATGTGCAGGTTGCTTGTACCTATAAAAGATTGCTCAGGTAAAGCTTGGCGTAAGTAATCTAAAACACGCCATTGTGTTTGATAATTGAATCGGTTGCGTGTGCCTAAATCACATATCTGGAGCGCGCTTAAATCTATCTTTTGCTTTTGTGCTGCTTTAATAAAATCTTTGACCTTGCGATCTATGTTTTGCAGAGCTAAATCAGCATCCAGTTTGGGGTAGTGCCTTTGATGATAAGATTGCTGTACAATGGTTAATATAAAAATTTGAAAGTGCAAAATATCTATCCAAGAGCCTTTCACATCGACAAAAAGCTGGTTTTGATTGTTCACACTTAAAGAACATTTCCGTGAAGATAAGCGGTAATGCTTGAGGTAGCTCAGAAAATTAGACTTAAAAAAAGAGCTTTTATGATGCTGTGTGCGTCCGAGTTGACTTAAATACCAGATATCGGATTTTTCAAATCGAAGGTCTTCGAGTTTTTCTATTTCTTCTTTGATGTAATGTAAATCGAGTCCTAAATCATTGTCACTAAAACAATGAAAAGCAACTTTCGCTTCAACACCATGATAAAGATCAAAAATCGCCTGCTGCATCAGATATTTATAAAAATCTGTATCAAGCAGAGATTGTATAACACTATCGGGTTGAAAAAGCCCTTGCATAGAAACCACTCTTATGTCGTTATTAAATCAGAGTATGAATGAAGCTCCTAAAAATCTTTAATAGAATCGACTTTATTTTTAAGAGGCTGTTTCTTTAAGAAACGCATATAATTTTCTTCGAATTGATCGACCACATCTTGTATTTGACTTTGGGCTGCAACACGAGGCGTAATTACTGCGTTAGGGCATTGCCAAAGAGGATTGGTTTCTTTTAAAGGCTCTTGATGATGTGCATCGAGCACAGCAAGGTTGGCAGGGTTTAAAGATAAATGAAGCAATAAAGCTTGATGATCAATGAGGTCGCCTTGACCTATGTTGATCAGTAAAGCTGTTGATTTAAGGTGCTTGAGCCGTTCAGCGTTGAAAATATTTTTAGTTTCTTTTGTTGAAGGCAAGCAGCAAATAATAATATCCGCTTGAGGTAGAACCTGATTGAGCTTGTGCTTACTCACAGCTTTTTTGAATGGAGCGGGACAGTTACCATGGCGGTTTACGCCGATGACTTTCAAATTAAAATGGTTTGCTGTTTCACACAGGGATTGACCCACCGTGCCCGTACCTAGAATTAATGCAGTCTGCTGTGATAATGGCTCATAAGAGAGAGTTTGCCAGCGTCTGTGATGCTGGAGCTGACGATAATGATAATGCTGTCTATTTTTAGCAAGAATATAACTGAAGACATATTCACTGAGCATAGGGATGAAGTTTTGCTGTACGCGTGTGAGCTCAAAGGTGATTTTTCGAGGCTGTTTAAACAGTGCATCAATTCCTGCGTAAGTTGATTGCATCCAGCGAAGAGCGTTGCCTTTGTTCATGAGTGGCGCAGCAATATGAGGTTCTGCAAGCCATATATCAGCTTTGCTTAGATTTTCTGAAGATTTAGGAAGAATCTTAAGCTTGGGGAGTTTAAGCTTAGCTAAAGCTTCCATGTAAGCAGGAGAACTGTGACTTAAAACAAGTAATTTATGAGTCATAACAACAACCACTTTTATGCTTCTACTATTTAAAAATTTAGATAATTTTTAGTCGTTTTACAAGTTTTATCTAGATAAAGTTAAGTTTGCTCTAGCCTTTAATCGAGCCATCTGGCGATATCTTATTGTTATGTACATGCAGCTCTAACTGTGGATAAGCGATTACTACATTGTTCTCTTTAAATTTTTTATGAATATTGTTATGTAGTTCATGACGTAAGGGCCAGCGCATATTCATTTGCTTTGCAAAAGCTCTGACTTCATAATCTTGTGTGTGTGAACCAAAGCCGGCAAACCAAATTTCAGGCTCAGGTGTTTTTAAAGCGTAATGGCATTCTTGAATCGCTTGGTGTAAGAGTGCTTCAACCAAGGAAGTGTCAGAATCTCTCGCTACGGATATCGTGGTGGTAATACGTGTAATAGGATCTGAAAGAGACCAATTAATCAGCTGTTCGGTAATAAAGGCTTTATTTGGGATAATGACTTCTTTCCGATCCCAATCGATAATCGTTGTCGCTCTAATATTGATTTTAGAAATGGTGCCTGTTAAATCACGAATAGTGACTGTATCTCCAATACGAATAGGCTTTTCGAATAAGATCATTAGCCCTGAAAAAAAGTTGCCAAAAATCTCTTGTATTCCAAAACCTAAACCAAGGGTTAAGGCTGCAAGTAACCACTGCATTTTTGACCAAGAAACACCTAAATAGCTAAAAGCAATAATAACTCCCACAATAATGAGTAGATATCTTGTCGTGGTCGTAATGGCAAATTTATTTGCTGAAGACAATGTTGTTTTTTGTAAGATCATCAGCTCAAGTAAACTCGGTAAGTTTTTGACAAGAAGAAAAGATACACCGATGATCAATAAGAAAATAAGTACTGATTTTAAAGTCACATCATCAGTTTGTTGAATACCATCGACTATGGTTGTTGTGCTCCAAAGGGGAATTTCATCTAAAAAGTATAAAATGCCAGCTTGTGTCTGAGACCACAGAGCGATAATACTGACAAGAAAGCTGAGAACAAGCAGTGAGCGAAAGAGCTGCAAAGCATGCTTAGAAATTTCATCTAAATCACTGTTTTGCTCTTCTTGTAAAATTTCATCTCTGAGTTCTTCCTGAGGAGATAAAGGTGTACCTTCTTCTTGCTTTTTGCTTAAATATTCTTCACGCTTTTTCTTTGCCATTTCAAATGTAATTTTGCGACGTTGAATGATCATCCAATGCCGAATAAAGAAATAAATCATCAAAAATAATGCAGCAATCAATAGTGAAAAGTGCAATTGCTTCAAAATTTGAAAAGCACTGTAATAATAGCCATCCAAGCTTAAAATAATACAGGCTAAAGGTGAAAGACCAATCACGGTTAACACTATTTTTTCTAAGAAGTTAAATTTAAATTGAGATCTTTGATATACGGTATGGTGATAAGATGTGTAAATCTTAGAATACATAGAGCAGTAGAGGATGCATACAACGATAAAGCTTGCTCTGCCTAAGGTGTTGCGTATGAAAGATGAATCGTATATTTCAGTAAATACAACGAGAAAAATAAAAGGTAAACTCGTACAAGTAAACTTAAAGAGAATACGCTGTAGTTTATGAATAAAATCTTGATTTAAATTGAAATGATTAAGAAAGACACCTTTTGGCAAGGATAGTTGCTTGTAAAGACTGTAAAATAAGATAAATAAACTGCTTACAAAAAGTGCTCGGCCGACTCCAGTAGTAAAGTTGGCTTGATACATAGTCAAAATTAAACCTGCTGTAATTAGAGGGATGCATAAAATCGTCGCATAAGCACATGAACTTAAAAATAACTTCACTACCCGACTAAAATGCTTTTTTTGCAAATAATTCATCTGAAAGCTAGGTTTTTCTAGCATTTTTTTATAGGGTTTTTGTACCAGATCATAGATCACAATAATGAGCGTTAATAAGATCATCCAGTAATACCATAAAGTATTTTCTGAAGGTTGAATGTGGATATCATTCCAATAATCATTATGTATTAACCAATGTATAGAAGTGGAGAGGCTGCTAAACCAGCTGGTATTGATGGGCGGTGTATTGCGAATCCAAAATAAGTGCTCATTAATAAGATTCTTAAGCTTTTGGTTGACTTGAATAATACTCTCATATTTTATTTGTAACCTTGCCATCTCGGTTGCAGCTTGGGTGTAGCGCGCTATGAGCTGTGTGAGTAACTCTCGTTTTGCGGTCAGAAAAGGCAATAGATCGTCTTGGTACTTCTCGAGATTCATTTTTTGTGATAATTCACTTTGCTGTTGTTCATATTCGTATTTATTCACTTGTGTGTTGGCAAGCCGTGTTGCGAGCTCTTCTAAATCAGGCACACTCCTTATTTTTTGTAAGCTTTGTAATAAATTTTCTCCGAATACGGTATTCGATGCCATCCAAGTAATTTGTTCTTCGGTACTTTTTAATTTTCTTGTTAGATCTTTAAGTTCTTTTTCGGCCTGTTGTTGTTGATCGGTCGTTTCACTGATCACACGTGTGATGCGTTTGAGTTGAATCCCTAATGTACGATTCTCACGAATTAAAGGCATAAGTGTGGAGCTTGAGGCATTGTCATCATCTGGCAAAATGTCTTTAATGACTTGATTCGTTTTTTCGTTGAGGTTTTCTTTCTGTCTTTGATTGAGGTTGTTGATATACGTTTGATATTGATTTTGTTGTCGGTTAATGAGCTCTTGACGCAGCATGATCAAATGCAAGCGCTCATTTTGTGTATCCTGCTCTATCTGAAGTGTTTTAACGAGTTGTTCAAGGTAGGCTCTTTCTTGGGTGCGCAATATATATTGACTATCTTCTGGATTGAGCTCAAGGCTTAAGTGCTTTTTATAATTTTCTGTGGCATCTTGCAATGCTTTGGGCAAGATTTTCTGTTGACGCATTTGGAGGAGATAGCGTTCATTGGCAAGGTTAATAGATTGCTTATTCAGTTCGTCGAGTGTCAAGTAGGCTCGATTCACTTGAATTTCAATGGGTTGAGCCGAAATGGAAAGGTTTTTTTTGGCTTGGTTGAGCTGTTGCTGTAGTTGAGTGAGTTCAGTGTCAAATCCACTTGCAGCTTGCTCAAAAGCTTGCTGTTTCACTTGTTGATTTTCGGTAAGTTTTTGTAATTCTTGATAAGAATAAGCTTGTGGCGCTTGATTGACTTGTTCTTTTATTATCAAAGGATTCGCAGACACAGAAAAGAAACAACTTAAGATCAAGTAGGTTAGAATGAAGAGGTGACGTAGATACAACTTACGCAACATAGCGTGAAATCAGGCCATAAAAAATACTTCTATTCCTTAATAGTAGAGTCTATGTAGCTGGGTTGTCTAGTTTTTGCGCGATATGAGATGGATTCCGGTCACGGTGAACGTGACCGAAATCAAATATTTTAGACGGTCAGCGCATCGAGTTCAGGCGCTT
Source organism: Shewanellaceae bacterium UBA2521 (assembly GCA_002341165.1). Lineage (GTDB taxonomy): Bacteria > Pseudomonadota > Gammaproteobacteria > Enterobacterales > Shewanellaceae > UBA2521. Next base: position 49,467 of record DDNL01000049.1, on the reverse strand, counting down.
GTTGAATGGTCTCTTCGGTTTCTATTGATACTTGCTGCTGAGTTTGAAAGCAAGCCATAGGTGTGCCCAGTCGAGTGGTTTTCTCAGGCGCCATACTCTCATTAAAATGAATTGCATCTTCACCAAATAAAAGAATTACGGTACTTCCTAATTTGAAGCGTCCCATTTCTTCACCTTTCTTAAGGTGAACGGGAGTTTGTTGGTCATAGTTCCAATGCTGTACTTGCTTATGAGGAGGTGTAATCGTACCTGCCCAAACTGTTTCGATGCTCGCAACAATTGTTGCACCAACGAGAATCATAGCCATAGGTCCAACAGCTGTATCAAACCAAGCTATAACACGCTCGTTACGAGCAAATAAGTTAGGAATATTTTGTGCTGTAAGCGGGTTAACTGAAAACAAATCACCTGGCACATAAGTCATTTTGGTGAGCGTGCCATCTATCGGCATATGAATACGATGGTAGTCTTTAGGAGCAAGATAGATGTTGGCGAACGCACCATTTTCAAATACTTTCGCGTCGGAGGCATCGCCGGCAATCAGATCTTTGAGGTTAAAGTGATGACCTTTAGCTTGGAAAATGCGATCAGTATCAATAGCACCAAACTGACTGACGGCACCATCTACAGGATGCGTGAGTGTTTGAGCATCAGAGTCAATAGGACGCATTCCAGGTTTTAGTTCACGTGTGAAAAAGTCATTGAAGGTTTTGTATTCTTGTGGATGCTCTAAACGTGCTGCCGACATATCCACTTGGTAGCGCTTAATAAACCAAGATATAACTTGTGTTGTAAGCCAACCCATATTCTTGTCGGCTAAGCAGCCAAGCACTCTTGACAAGCTATGTTGTGGCAAGAGATATTGCGCGATGATTTTTATTTTATCCATGATAGGCATGATCTATAGTCCTCAATATTAATCAAATGGCGTGTTCTTGATATGTCGACCATCTTTTTGCTCATCCATACTTTGGATGATTTTAAGGTAGTTGGCATAACGTGTTGGATGAATTTTGTGATCTTCAACGGCTTGGCGTATTGCGCACTTGGGATCATCTTGATGCGTGCAGTCTCTAAATTTACAGTGACTCATGAAGGGTCTAAATTCAGGAAAGCACCAAGTAACGCGCTCTGGATGTAAATGCCATAAGCCAAACTCTCGAATACCAGGTGAGTCTACAATGTGGCCTGAGTCCGGTAAATCAAGTCGTTTTGATGCGGTGGTTGTATGTTGACCTAATCCAGATAAAGTAGATACTTCACCTTCCACTAGATCTGCTTCAGGTAAGATAGCATTAATCAGAGATGACTTGCCCACACCCGATTGTCCAACAAATATACTCGTTTGATGATGCAGTTGCTCTTTGATGATCTCAATGCCCGCTTGATCTTGTTTGTTGACATAAAAAATAGGGTAACCCAACTTCTCATAAGGTTCTAATTCTTGTTCTAGTTGTGCTTTGCTTTGTGCATCAAGTAAATCTGTTTTGGTGATAATTAAAATAGGTTTAATTTCTACATCTTCAGAAGCAATCAGGTATCGATCAATAATTTGAGACGAAAAAGTAGGCACGATAGAGCTGACAATACAAATTTGATCGATATTTGCGGCAATGACTTTGACGCCATCATAATAGTCAGGTCGAGTGAGCTGAGATGAGCGAGCTTGTACAGCTTCAACAATACCGCCTGTATCTGTTTTAGAACGCCTGATGATCACAAAATCACCTGTGACGAGGCTCCCAATGTTGCGACGTATTTGAGCGCGTATCATGACTCGATCTTCGGTTTGCACGTCGGCATGTTGCCCAAAACGAGAAATCACGACAGCAGGCTCACTTTCCATGAGCTGGGTGTCGTCCATATCGGCTTGATGCAAAGTATCAAGTTTTTTCGTTCTTTGTTCTTTTATACGCCGCTTTTGATTTTGGCTTAATTTTTTACGCTTTTTCACAAAAAAAGGATCTTTTTCTATTCGTTAATTCATCTAATATTGATTATGATACTACGTTATGACTTATAAATCTTCATATGTAAGTGTATTATATGTGTGAATTCACTTTTATTTGGAACAAATTATGAGAGATGTTGACGAGCAGAACCTCGTTTGGCTTGATTTAGAAATGACGGGGTTGCACCCAGAAGTAGATAAAATTATAGAAATTGCGACATTAGTGACGGATAAAGACTTAAATATTATTGCACAAGGCCCAGTTCTAGCGATTGCTCAGTCTGATACTGTACTGGAGCACATGGATGAGTGGAATCAAAAGCACCATGGTGAGTCGGGCTTAATTGAGCGTGTACGTCAAAGTCATGTCGATGAGGCTCAGGCTGTTGCTCAGACTCTTGATTTTTTGAAAGACTATGTTTCTGCCGGTGTATCACCGCTCTGTGGTAATACTATAGGTCAAGATAGACGCTTTTTAAGGCGTTATATGCCTGAGTTAGATCAGTACTTTCATTACCGTAGCATCGATGTATCGACGGTTAAAGAATTAACTCAGCGCTGGGCACCTGATGTTTTACCTCTTTTTACGAAGAAGAATACACACCAAGCACTTGATGATATACGTGAATCGGTAGAAGAATTACGTTTTTACAGGCAACAAGTCTTCAAAATTTAATCATCTAAACAAAAAATGAGCAGTTAGACGGTTTTTTGCAGTATAAAGCTTGCAGTGGCTTAAAATATCCTTATAATCCTCCTTCGTTGTTTCGATGTTTTGAGAAGCAATACGTGAATTGTGCGAGTATAGCTCAGCTGGTAGAGCGCGACCTTGCCAAGGTCGAGGTCACGAGTTCGAACCTCGTTACTCGCTCCACAATCACGAACCCTTAGGAATGCGAGTATAGCTCAGCTGGTAGAGCGCAACCTTGCCAAGGTTGAGGTCACGAGTTCGAACCTCGTTACTCGCTCCACATTCCTAAAGCATTTCAAAGATGCGAGTATAGCTCAGCTGGTAGAGCGCGACCTTGCCAAGGTCGAGGTCACGAGTTCGAACCTCGTTACTCGCTCCAAAACACGAAACAGTAAATTATCCATAGTTCGAAAACACGAGCTGAATGTTGTATTAATTTATCTTCTCAATGCTAAGATAAACAAAACCACTTTTTATCCTATAACAAGAGCATCAATGCGTTATGTCTAAAAATACCGTAACGATATCCCTAGCTTCTGAAGCCGCAACGATTGCCTTAGGCTCGGCACTTGCTCAGTGTCTTCGCGCTCCTTTGGTTATATTCTTGCATGGAGATCTTGGCGCAGGTAAAACCACTTTGGTACGCGGTGTGATCCAAGCTTTAGGTCATCAAGGTGCGGTGAAGAGTCCGACTTATACTTTGGTGGAGCCTTATCAACTCGCGCAGTGTGATGTGTATCATTTCGATTTGTATAGGCTTGCAGATCCGGAGGAACTTGAGTTCATGGGAATTCGAGATTACTTCCAAGACAGTATATGCTGCATTGAGTGGTCAGAAAAAGGGCAGGGTGTATTACCTCAAGCTGATTTAGAGATCGATATGTTGTATGATGAACAGCAACGCAACGCTTGTTTAAGAGCAAATACAAAACTGGGTCAACATATATTAGATCACATTAGTTTAGGATAATGAACAAAAACATACTTTTTGCCCTGATTATATTTTTAAGTAGTTTTGCCTGTTTCGCACAAAATAAGGTTAATAGTGTGCGCATCTGGGCTGCACCAGAGCACACTCGAGTCGTCTTTGACTTAAAAAAAACCCCTGATTTTAATTATTTCTCCCTCAAGCCGTCTAAGCCTTACGGACATCGCCTTGTCATCGATTTTAAGTCGACAGCGTCAGCTGTTAAGCTTGCTCAAGTAGCCAATAAAAGTAAGCTGATTAAAGCGATTCGTGTGAGTAAACCTGCTCAAGCGTCTCATTATCGTGTTGTACTGGATCTTGTTGCGGCATTGAAAGCACAGGTTTTTGCCTTGAAACCTACCAAGCCTTATGGTCATCGCTTGGTCATTGATTTACAGACACAGGCTAAGAAAGATGTTCAGGTACAATCTCACTCGGTTATACCTGAAAATCGAGATATTATTGTTGCCATTGATGCAGGTCATGGTGGAGAAGATCCAGGCTCTATTGGCTTACGTGGTACACATGAGAAAAAAGTAGCGCTTGAAATTTCACGGCGTCTTTACAAGCTTATTAATAAGACACCTGGCATGAAGGCTAAAATGATCCGTTCAGGTGATTACTATATTAATTTGCATTATCGTTCAGAAAAAGCCCGCAAGCTAAAAGCCGATCTGTTACTCTCTATTCACGCTGATGCTGTGTTCAATCGTAAGCCCAAAGGCGCCTCTGTTTGGATTTTATCAACGCGAAGAGCGAACTCAGAAATTGGTCGCTGGCTTGAGCAAAAAGAAAAACACTCTGACTTACTCGGGGGTGCCGCTCAGGCGATGGGAAGTACAGACAGCGAACGTTATCTAGCAAGGACTTTGCTTGATATGTCGATGGATAACTCTCGTACCGTCAGCCATGGTGTTGCCAGTCAAATCGCCAACCACCTTGCTAGAGTGACAACAATGCATAAGCGTCGTCCTGTTTCAGCTAGTTTAGCTGTACTGAAATCACCCGATATTCCGTCTGTGTTGATTGAAACAGGATTTATTTCTAATCCAACAGAAGAGCGTCTGTTAAATAGTCCGCGGCATCAAAAGAAATTAGCACAAGCTATCCATAAAGCTGTGTTATCATTTTATCTCGCACATCCTGTTCCAGGGACTTATTTAGCTTTAGGTTCATCTACGAAACATCATGTGCGTTCAGGTGAGTCTTTATCTGTGATTGCACAAAGATACGGCGTCTCGTTAACCCAACTGAAAAAAGCGAATCGGTTGAAAAAAAATAATTTGAAAATCGGTCAGGTTCTCATTATCCCTAGAGTTTAAAACAAGATGGCAATTATTAAATTAACACGGCAGTTAGCTAACCAAATTGCCGCAGGTGAAGTTGTGGAAAGACCGGCGTCGGTTGTAAAAGAGCTGGTAGAAAATAGTTTAGATGCAGAGGCAACACGTGTAGAGATCGATATCGAGCAAGGTGGTTCTAAGCTGATTCGTATTGTAGATAACGGTTTAGGTATAGCGCAGCACGATCTGCAATTGGCTTTAGAGCGTCATGCAACCTCTAAAATTGAAAAGCTAGCAGACTTAGAAGCTATTTTAAGTTTTGGGTTTCGTGGTGAAGCGCTTGCAAGTATGAGCGCCGTATCGCGATTGACGCTTTCATCTAAACCTAAAACGCAGCAGCAAGCATGGCGTGCTTACACTCAAGGCCGAGATATGGAAGTGCAACTTCAGCCCTGTGCTCATCCGAAAGGTACAACAGTTGAAGTTGCAGATTTATTTTTTAATACACCTGCCAGGCGTCGCTTTTTGAAAGCAGATAAAACAGAGTTTTCACACATAGATGAATGGCTTAAGCGATTATCTTTAGTGCGTAAAGATGTTGCTTTTCAATTGCGTCATCAAGGCAAAGTAGTACGCCGTTATCCCGTTGCACAGACCCCCGAAGCATGGCAGCAACGCTTGCAACAAGTATGTGGGCGCGAATTTGCGCAACAGGCTGTAGAAGTTGCTTGTGATCATGAAAAAATAAAGGTTTTAGGCTATGTTCAGGTGCATCATCAAGATAAAGCCCCTCTGCAGTATATGTATGTAAATGGGCGCATAATTCGCGATAGAATGCTGATGCACGCAGTGAAGCAAGCACACTTGAATTTACAGTCAGATCAAAGCTTAAGCTATATTTTAATGCTTGAAATTGAGCCCAGTGAAGTCGATATTAATGTACATCCAGCGAAGCATGAAGTGCGATTTCATGATACCCGAAGCGTTCATGCGTTTCTTGTACAAGCTTTGAGCTCGGCCATTGTGCAAACAGCGCATGTCTCGCCCGTATCTGCACAAGAGAAAGCACCTGAGGTGCTGAACACTGTACCCAATAAAGAGGTAACAGCTGTGAAGCAGAGCCTGCATCATACTGATTTACCTCAGCATGCAGAGCGTGCGCACAAGGCTCAGAGTACTTCTTTCAAGACATCATCTGCATCTGAGCATCCTACAGCTTCACAGACTACGCATCGGCCGCAGCCATTTTCTTATTCTGTGCAAGATACAGTCAGTGCGTATAAACGTCTAGCGCACACGCAAACTGAGCATAAAGCATCTGAGCCTCTTGTGCTTGCTGATCAATATTTTGTCCATGCGATTGCGGATGCATTATATGTCGTACCGATTCAAAAAGCATATCGCCAAGTGCTTGATGTTGAACTTAAAGATAAAATCGCTGAAGGCTTGGTCGCTCAACCTTTATTATTACCAGTTTCCATTGAACTTGATGCGAGGCTTGTACAAGGTCTTGAGCAACATATGTTTTTACTGCACAAGTTCGGTTTTTTTTGGAAGGTCAAAGGAAAGTGTGTTATTTTGTTGAAAGTGTCGCATTATTTAAGACATCTTGATGTAAGCGATTTTTTTGTAACTTGGTTGACGTATTTAGTTGAAAAAAAAGAAGCATACTCCGATGCAGAGGGTTTTGTGTCTATACTAAGTCAGTATGTGAGCGATGTGAGCTCTATTTGGCAACGCTGGTTGAATTTGCCTGCAGAAACTTTAGATCAACGCCTTGCTGCAGGGTTTCATATACCTTGGTGTAATTTTATAAAATAAAAAGAAGATTGAACTTGTGACGACACAACCTAAAATCATATGTCTTATGGGGCCTACTGCTTCAGGAAAAACAGCTTTAGCTATGTCTCTGCTTGAGCATTTACCTTGTGAGATTATATCAGTTGATTCAGCTATGATTTATCGCGGTATGGATATTGGTACCGCGAAACCGACAGCCGAAGAACTACAAGCTGCACCGCACCATCTCATAGATATTTTGAGTCCCGAAAAGAGTTACTCTGTGGCTCAGTTTCGTCAAGATGCATTGCACCATATCGATGATATTATTGCGCGTCAGCGTATTCCTCTTTTAGTAGGGGGAACTATGATGTACTTCAAAGCTTTAATTGAAGGTTTATCCCCTTTACCTGAAGCGGATGAAGGCATCAGAAAAGATATTTTAATTCAGGCTCAGGAACAGGGCTGGGAGCGTCTACATGAAGAGTTAGAGCGCATTGATCCCGAATCTGCACAACGGATTCATCCGCATGATCCACAACGTTTAACTCGAGCTATAGAAGTATTTCGCTTGAGTGGTGAAACGCTTACACAACTTACAGCTCAAAAGCCTGAAGCTTTGCCTTATTCATGTTTACAGTTTGCATTATTTCCTAATCAGCGCAGTATATTACACGATCATATTGCGTTACGGTTTCACGAAATGTTAAACGAAGGATTTATTGATGAAGTGCATGATCTGATGCAAAACCCTAATTTGCATTTAGATTTGCCTTCGATGCGCTGCGTTGGTTACAGACAATGTTGGCAGTACTTACAAGGAGAGTTTGATTATGATGAAATGGTAGCTAAAAGTTTAGCTGCAACACGACAGTTAGCTAAGCGTCAATTAACGTGGCTGAGAAGTTGGAATAACTTGCATGAACTCGATATGGGATCAGAGCAAAATCTTAAGAGAATATTAGAACAGTTCTAGTATACTGTCTGGTGTTTAAACGGTATCATAGACAAGATAAACAGTTTATTTTTGAGTTAAGGAATTTTATATTATGGCTAAAGGGCAATCTTTACAAGATCCGTTCTTGAATACATTAAGAAAAGAAAAAACACCTGTTTCTATTTATTTAGTAAACGGTATTAAATTACAAGGGGAAATTGAGTCATTTGATCAATTTGTCATTTTATTGAAAAATGCAGTCAGCCAGATGGTATATAAACATGCTATCTCAACGGTAGTGCCAAATCGTTCAGTGAATACATCTTTTTCTAATCAAGGCTCATTTCCGTCAGATGATGACGTAGAGCAGCCTTTGTAGGAGCTAAGGTTTGTTTGATCGCTATGATGCTGGAGAAATTGCAGTTCTAGTTCACATCGATTTTCATGGTGATATGAATCAAAATGATGTAGATGAATTTGAGCAATTGGTATATTCGGCTAATTTAAAATCTAAGGGACTTATCCACTCTAATAGAAAAAAGCCGCATTCGAAATACTTTGTAGGTACGGGTAAGGCAGAAGAAATTGCACAAATGGTTAAAGATGTGGGCGCGGAGGTCGTCATCTTTAATCATAGTTTGACTCCTGCTCAGGAACGAGACTTAGAAAAGCTTTGTCAATGTCGTGTTTTTGATCGAACCACGTTGATTTTAGATATTTTTGCACAACGTGCTCGTACACATGAAGGTAAACTTCAAGTTGAGCTGGCACAGTTAAAGCATTTATCGACACGTCTCGTAAGAGGTTGGACGCACTTAGAGCGACAAAAAGGTGGCATTGGCTTAAGAGGTCCTGGTGAGAAGCAGCTTGAAACAGATAAGCGTTTATTAAGCCAACGCATCAAAGCGATTGAACGTCGTTTAGCCAAAGTAGAGAAGCAAAGAGTGCAAACAAGACGATCTCGTACGCGCAGTGATGTGCCTACAGTTGCTTTAGTTGGTTATACCAATGCAGGTAAATCGACACTTTTTAATAAAATGACTGAGTCTCATGTTTATGTGCAAGATCAACTCTTTGCTACATTAGACCCTACGTTGCGAAAAATAGATTTAACAGAAACTCAAAGGTGTATTTTAGCCGATACAGTTGGCTTTATTCGACATTTGCCCCATGATCTCGTGGTGTCGTTTAAAGCAACGTTACAAGAGACTCAAGAGGCTGATTTATTACTCCATGTTGTTGATTGTTCTGATCCACATATGTGTGAGAATATGGATACAGTACAAGATGTGTTGACGCAATTGGGCGCACAAGATTTACCTTGTTTAGTCGTTTATAACAAGATTGATCTGATAGAAGGTGGTCAAGCTCATACTGAGTATAACGATCAAGGTATCCCTGAGAAAATTTGGACATCAGCCAAAAGGTTAGAGGACCTTGAGCAGGTTAAGCATGCAATTTTGCGAAAGCTAGCGATTAAAACGTTAGTGTTCCATCTTAAAGTGCCTAGCCAGCAGGGCCGTTATCTCGGGCTTCTCTTTGATCATACAGATATCATGAGCCATGAGTTTGATGAGCAAGGCCAATGCTTGCTACATATAGAAGTTTCACATATCAACTGGCAGCGACTTTTAAAAGAAACAAACCGTGAATTAGAGCAATTTGTTTACTTTTCGGATACAATGAGTTGAATGATATATAAATGTCGATTATCTTTGTCTTTTAGGTGAAGGAATAGAATACTTCCATGAGCGTTAAATTGCGGCCTTATCGCTGCAATAACCTGTAAGTCATGGCAGCGTTAGTTTGTCGTGACTTCAATAAAAAAATACTTATATAAAGATAAGTCGTTCATATTACCTTTTAATTTTTTAGTGACGCATATCGGAGAGTTACATGGCGTGGAATGAACCTGGTAACAGAGGCAACGATCCTTGGGGTGGTGGTGGAAAAAAACAAGGCCCACCTGACTTGGATGATGTCTTAAAGAATTTAATGAACCGTTTAGGTATGAATCAAAAGCGCGGCAATGGTAACAAGCCACAGTTTAGTGCTTCTCTATTTGGTGTAGGTTTAGCTATTCTCGTCACTATATGGGGAGCCTCAGGTTTCTATACGATTAAAGAAGCCGAAAGAGGTGTTGTACTGCGCTTTGGAAAATATGCGGGTGAAGTGATGCCAGGCTTGCATTGGAAACCAACTTTTATTGATCAAGTCGTTCCTGTTGATATCAATAACACACGTACTCAACCTGCATCGGGAAGTATGCTGACTCAAGATGAAAACGTTGTTCGTGTTGAAATGGAAGTACAATATCGAGTGACCAACCCTTACCATTATTTATTCAGCGTAACCAACGCTAATACGAGTTTGCGAGAAGCGATGGACAGCGCATTACGTTATGTGATTGGGCATAATTCTATGGACAATGCTTTAACCACAGGACGGGAAAAGATCCGTCGTGATACTTGGGACGAACTCAAACGTATTATTGAGCCTTATCATTTAGGCTTAACTATTGTTGATGTTAACTTTTTGCCTGCTCGTCCTCCTGAAGAAGTGAAAGATGCTTTTGATGATGCTATTTCTGCTCAGGAAGATGAAGAGCGTTATATTCGCGAAGCAGAAGCTTACGAGCGTGAGAAAGAACCTAAAGCGCGAGGTTTAGTCAAACGTATGGAACAAGATGCAAACGCTTACAAAGAGCGTGTTATTTTAGAAGCTGAGGGTAAAGTGGCGCGTTTCAAACAGCTACTACCTGAGTATGTAGCAGCGCCTGTAGTCACAAGAGAGCGCTTGTACATTGAAGCTATGGCTCAAGTCTTCTCTAGTACTTCCAAAGTATTGGTCGATACTAAAGGCAGCGGCAACATGCTTTACTTGCCACTAGATAAAATTATCTCTTCACGTAGGAATAGCGCGGTGACGCCTAGCTCTATGGATGAGACGCGCAGTGTAAGCTCGATGTCAGATTCTATGAACACACAACCTCGGAGTTCAACACGTCCAATGCGTGGTCAACGCTCTATCCAAGGGAGAAACTAAGTCATGCCTATTAGATATGTTTTTATTGTAGTGGCACTTTTGATTGGATTTAGTTGCCTTTTCACCGTACAAGAAGGTGAGCGTGCCGTAGTTTCTCGATTCAGTAAGTTGGTCAAAGAAGCCGGTAAAACAAAAGTATATGAACCAGGTCTTCAATTTAAAATCCCTTTTATTGATAAGCCTCGTTTTCTAGATGCTCGATTACAAACTTTAGATGGTCAGCCTGATCGCTTCATTACTTCAGAGAAAAAAGATCTGATGGTTGATTCTTTTGTGAAGTGGCGCATTTTAGATTTTGAAAAGTTTTATCTTGCAACAGGCGGCGGGAACAAGGCTACAGCCGAGTCTCTGCTACAAAGCAAGATCAATAATGGATTGCGAAGTGAGTTTGGTTCGCGTACGATCAGCGAGATTGTTTCTGGAAGCCGTGATGAATTACAGCAAGAAGCTTTAGGTTCAGCATCAGATAGTGCAACAGATTTAGGTATTGCTGTGATTGATGTGCGCGTGAAACAAATTAACTTACCAAGAGAAGTCAGTGAAAGTATTTTTCAGCGTATGCGTGCTGAGCGTCTTGCTGTTGCGAAAGAGCATCGCTCACAAGGTAAAGAGCAGGCCGAAATTATACGTGCTCAAGCTGATGCTCGCATTACAGTCATGATAGCTCAAGCTGAAAAGTCAGCGCTCACAACTCGTGGTTCAGGTGATGCGCAAGCTGCGTCTATTTATGCAAAAGCGTATAATAAGAGTCCTAATTTCTTTAGCTTTTTACGTAGTTTAGATGCGTATCAGTCATCATTCCATAATAAAGATGATGTGATGGTGATTGCACCGGATAGTGACTTCTTCAGGTTCATGAAACATAGAGACGGACGTACCAAATAACGGTGTTATTGGCGTAAAAAATTCCAGAATCTATCGAGATGATAGTATTCTGGATTTTTTGTTGTTCAGGTCGTTATAAAGGGATATAAAATCACGGATTGTCATATTATAGGTTTAAGTTTGGCAACTTTTGTCATGATCAAAGGGTTCATGGTTCTTTGCTTTACTCAAAGTGGGTAGTTTCCACTAAGTAAATGAGCTATGTTTGATCAAGCTATTTCGTGTGAGTTGTGATGGCTTAACCTTATTTTATATTTTTCTTATCAGAGGTAAATGAGCAGTTTTTCTTCTGGCAAGATTATTCTTTAAACTACAGCTTTGTATGATGTTATGAATAAAAATGTTGTTGTGCTCGGTAGCCAATGGGGTGACGAGGGTAAAGGAAAAGTGGTTGATCTACTTACAGATCAAGTCAAGTATGTTGTCCGTTATCAAGGTGGACATAATGCTGGTCATACGCTTGTTATTAATGGTGAAAAAACCGTTTTACATTTAATACCATCAGGTATTTTACGCGATGAAGTGCATTGTATCATTGGTAATGGTGTCGTAGTTTCTCTTGAAGCTTTGATGAAAGAAGTGCACATGTTGCAAGAGCGTGGTGTAAGGACAGAAGGTCGCCTACTGATCAGTGAAGCCTGCCCTATTATTTTGCCTACGCACATCGCTCTTGATCAAGCAAGAGAGCGTGCTCGTGGTAAAAAAGCTATTGGTACAACAGGTCGAGGTATCGGTCCTGCTTATGAAGATAAGGTAGCGCGTCGAGGCTTGCGTATAGGTGATTTACTGGATGCCGAGCGTTTTGCGGCCAAGTTAAAAGAGCTGATGGTCTACCATAACTTCATTTTAACGCAATACTTCAATGAAGATGCGATAGACTTTGACGCAACTTTAACAGCGATGTTGGCTTACGCTGATACGATTCGCCCTATGGTTGTTGATGTAACATCCTTGTTAGATGAAGCGCGCCAAGCAGATAAAGCGATCTTGTTTGAAGGTGCACAAGGTACTTTGCTTGATATTGATCATGGTACTTATCCTTTTGTTACCTCATCGAATACAACAGCAGGTGGTGTTGCAACAGGTTCTGGTTTTGGCCCTTGTCACCTTGATTATGTTTTAGGGATTATGAAAGCTTACACAACGCGTGTTGGTGCAGGCCCATTCCCAACAGAACTACAGAATGAGATAGGTGATCACTTAGGTACAAAAGGTCATGAGTTTGGTGCGACAACGGGTCGTAAACGTCGTCCAGGCTGGCTTGATATTGTGGCGATGCGTCGCGCAGTGCAAGTCAATAGTATCAGTGGATTTTGCCTGACTAAGCTTGATGTATTAGATGGTTTAGATGAAGTAGGCTTATGCGTGGGTTATCGCTACCCTGATGGTCAGGTTGTGGATGTACCGCCTATGGCTGCTGAAGATTATGAGCTTGTTGAACCTATTTATGAGTACATGCCTGGTTGGAAAGAAACGACTTTTGGCTTAGCTGAATACGATAAGCTACCGCAAGCGGCAAAAGCTTATGTTAAACGTATTGAAGAACTCTTGAAAACGCCAGTTGATATTATTTCTACAGGACCTGATAGAGTCGAGACTATTTTATTACGTCATCCTTTTCAAGGTTAATATCAAGCTATTTGTTTGATGAAATACAAGAAGCCGCTTAGCGGCTTTTTTTGTATTAAGAACTCCGGTTTGGAGCCGATACTTTGATTAAGTATCGTCAGAGGTAAGCTTTATGGTATTGCGCTTCGTTTCTAAAACCATGTGCATTATAAGCTTGGTTTATCTGCTCACAGCATCTGCTTTCGCTGAAGAAGTTGAAGTTGAAGTTGATCAGTGCCCACTATCTTGTGTTGGTAAACCGCCTGCTATTGAACCAGAGTCGCCTGAAGTGGTTTTTAAAGATAAAAAAGCCATTGATGTGTATACAGAAAGTGAATTGCTCAATTATATTCGTAGAGAATGGCACTTAAATGCTATTCGTCGGGATGAATGCCAAATTGTGGATGATATACGCGCTAATGCTGAAGTACTGAAGCTGCCTACATTTCAGTTTTTATGGGGTGAAATGTTAATTTATGGTGTCTGTATCAGAAAAAATATAAGTTATGGTGTACATTGGTTAAGAAGTGCGGTACGCCAAGGTTTACCTGAAGCGATGTTGAAGTTAGCGCGTTATTACCAGCATAGCGATTTTGTAATCCCTAACTATGATAAATCTGTACGCTTAGCTTATCTCGCTGCACAAGCTGGCAGTACACCTAGTCGTATTTTTCTTGTTGAACTTTTTTTGGCAGGTCATGGGCATGCTGCTGATCATGCAAAAGCGTATGATTGGCTTTATCATACCAGCTTCCACTCTTCTAAAATGAAACGTAAATCCGAAGAGCTACTCTCGCTCTTTGCACAAATGTTGCCACCTAGCGTGGTCTATCAAATTCAAAATCGTTCTAATGATGAGTTTTAATGTAGATTGAAGGCATGAATTTTTCGCAATAATGTAAATCTATGTAGGCTTGTTAGATGATAACACGTATAATGTTTATATTATTCTAGATTGGCAAATTAAATGACTAAAGACCCTCACTTTAAGAGAGAGCAACAAAAATATATTGATCCTATACCAAGTCGTGAGTTTATACTTGAATTATTGACTTCAACTACAAAGCTGTTAACACGAGATCAGATAGCTAAAGCGTTAAACATTATAGAACCTGCGCAGCGAGAAGCTTTAAGGCGTCGATTACGCGCTATGGAGCGAGACGGTCAACTTGTATTTAGCAAAGAAGGCTATGAGTTACCCGAAAGAATGGCATTGATTGACGGCGAAATTATAGGTCACCCTGATGGCTTTGGTTTTTTAAAGCCAGATGACGGTACCAGTGATTTGTTTATTCCTCATCGGTGCATGCGCTATTATTTTCATGAAGAGCGCGTTCAAGTACAGCAAAAAGGTTTTGATCGCAAAGGTCGCCGTGAATGTCGTATTATTAGATTGGTTGAAGGTCGTCGTACTCCGATTGTAGGGCGTTATATTCGGGATGGTAAAGTTGCTTTTGTCCAAGCTAAAGATAAGCGCATTACACAAGATATTATCATCTCGAAGCTCAAAGGATTACAAGCGCGTCATGATGATATTGTTGTTGTTGAGTTGTTGACAAGGCCAACGTATAAGTCCAGTGCGGAAGGAAAAATTCTAGAAATCTTAGGCAAGGAAGATAAACCAGGCATGGAAATAGAAATTGCATTGCGTCACTATGATCTACCTCATACATGGAGCTCAGGTATTGCGAAGCAATTAAAGCAGCTCAGTGATCACGTGACGGATAAAGATAGAGAAGGGCGTATCGATATGCGTCATTTACCTTTAGTTACAATCGATGGTAGTGACTCAAGAGATTTTGATGATGCGGTATATGCTGAAAAGCGTCGAGGTGGTGGCTTTAAATTATGGGTCGCTATTGCTGATGTAAGTCATTATGTTAAGAAAGGATCGCGCCTCGATATGGAGGCACAAGCAAGAGGTAATTCGGTTTACTTTCCATCACAAGTTTTGCCTATGCTTCCAGAAGAGTTATCTAATGGTCTGTGTTCTTTGAATCCTCATGTTGATAGATTGTGTATGGTCTGCGAGATGACGGTTTCAGCTGAAGGTAAACTTTCACGGTTTAAGTTCTATCCTGCTGTCATGCATTCTCATGCTCGTTTAACCTATGAAGAAGTGTCTCAAGCCCTCGAAGAGGGTGAGGTGAGTGCTAATATTGAGCCTGTTTTGACACATCTTGAAACTTTACGCTCTTTATATGAACTGCTGTTTAAAGCTCGAGAAGAGCGTGGTGCTATTGGCTTTGAGACACAAGAAATGCAGTTTGTGTTTAATGAGTTTAATCGTATTGATAAAATTGTACCTCGAGACAGAAATGTTGCGCATAAGATTATTGAAGAATGTATGATCTTAGCGAATGTTTCTGCGGCCAAATTTATTATTAAACATAAAGCGGAGACCTTGTATCGTGTGCATGAGTCACCTTCAGAAGAAAAACTTGTAGCCTTCCAGTCTTTTATTTCTGAGAAAGGGTTGGTGCTTACAGGTGGTTTGGCACCGACACCGAAAGATTACGCCTTGCTGATCAAAAAAGTATCAGATAGACCGGATAAAAAGCAGATTCAAACTCTTTTACTGCGTTCTATGCGTCAAGCTCGCTACACGCCTGATAACGATGGGCATTTTGGTTTGGCTTTACAGCAGTATGCGCACTTTACATCACCTATCAGGCGTTATCCTGATCTACAACTCCATCGTGCTATCCGTTACTTATTGGCAAAAGAAAAGTCTGAAGTGAAAGAAAATTGGACAGCAGATGGTGGCTATTTATACAGTGTTGAAGAGTTAGATGTCTTAGGTGATCACTGTTCTATGACTGAACGTCGGGCTGATGATGCAACGCGAGAAGTAAGTGATTGGTTAAAATGTGATTATATGCAAGATCATATTGGAGCTGAATTCGAAGCGACAGTTGCATCTGTGACGAGTTTTGGTTTTTTTGCACGTTTAAATAGTTTATTTATTGATGGCTTAGTCCATATGAGTCAACTAACCGATGACTTTTACCAGTATGATCCACTCAAACAAATGCTTATCGGAGAAAAATTCCGTCGTACTTTTAGAGTCGGTGATCTTGTCAAGGTACGGGTATCATCAGTTAATATGGATGATAAGCAGATTGACTTTGTTTTGTATGATGCGCCCAAAAAAGCAGTTAAATCAGCTTCTTCAAAGTCAAAGAAAAAAACAACAAAAAGTAATTCAAAGAAGAAGTCGGCGACTAGCTCAAAGAGTAAAACTCAAGGCTCAACAAGAGAGCGATTGCGAAGAGGTGAGATAGGTGAGTCCAAAACGCAGAAAAAGCAGTCTAAGAAAGGTAGTACAAAACGCAAAACTGAAAAACCAAAGCAGTCTAAAAAAAAGAAGTCGCGTATTTCATCTGATCCATCGCGTCAACGTCAACATAGAAGTAAATCATCATAGAAGTGAATCATGAAAAAACAGTCCCACTATATGTATGGCATTCATGCTGTGAGTGCCATCTTGAAACATCATCCTGAGCGTATTCTCGATATTTGGTTGTTAAAAGGTCGCACGGATCAAAAGCTCTCAGCATTGCAACAACAAGCTCAATCTATAGGTCTTACACCCCAATGGATGAACCGTAAAGCTATGGATGACAAAGCAGAAAGTACACAACACCAAGGCATTTTAATTCGTGTTCAGCCACCCAAAATAGCGACTGAGCATGACTTATCTCAGCTACTTGATGAGGTGGATGAACCTTTTCTCCTTATTTTAGATGGCGTCACGGATCCTCATAATCTAGGTGCATGTTTACGTAATGCTGATGCAGCGGGTGTGCATGCGGTAATTGTTCCCAAAGATAATTCAGTAAATTTAACCCCTGCAGTATGTAAAGTTGCCAGTGGCGCAGCGGAAACCATTCCTTTGATTCAAGTGACTAATCTTGCTCGTACAATGCGTGACTTACAAGAACGCAGTATTTGGTTGTTTGGTGCAGCAGGCGAAGCTGAGAAAACTTTATATCAAGCAAACTTTACTGGAGGTATGGCACTTGTTATGGGTGCAGAAGGTCATGGTTTGCGTCGGTTGACACGAGAGCATTGTGACCTGTTAATTTCTATTCCTATGTCAGGTCATGTTTCGAGTTTAAATGTGTCGGTTGCAACAGGTGTCTGTTTATTTGAAGCTGTACGTCAAAGGCAAGCTAAAGATTAATATGTTGGCCTTAAATAGGAAAAAGTAGAGCCTCCATTTGTTATATTTTAATTCCTAACTAAACTTTTAATGAATAGTCGTTTTTTCATCATAAAGGTTCAGAGGAGTTATGCAAAAAGATAATCGCATTTTTATTTTAGATGCTCAAGAAGATCGTGAAGCTTCCCTGCGCGTGATTCTTGAGTTTTTAGAAGAACAGGTTTTATGTGGCCAGAGCTTAAAGCCGCATGTCTTATGGCGCGCTGTGATTATCTCAACCGATGCATACACAGAGCAAGAACTCATTCAAATAGCCCAAAGCGTTCGAGAGCAGCCTATTTTGCTTGTAGGCGAACAGAAAAAATTATCTTTGCTACCCAATGTTTTAGGTTATATTGATGTACCTTTTTGCTACTCCAAACTCAGTACACAACTGCGTGAGTGCGCTGCATTTAAATACCAGATGGTTGATGCTTTATACTCTAAACAATGTGATCGTCTTGAAGCAAAATTAGTGGGAAAAAGTGCGCCGATAGAATTTGTGCGTCGTTTAATCTGTCAAGTTGCACCGACTCAAGCCAACGTTTTGATACTCGGTGATTCTGGAACAGGCAAGGAAGTGGTTGCGCGTTATATACACGAATTTTCAACGCGCAGTAATGGTCCTTTTGTTCCTGTTAATTGTGGCGCAATACCTAGCGAGTTACTCGAGAGCGAACTCTTTGGCCACGAAAAAGGAGCTTTCACCGGTGCTTTAAGCACGCGCAAAGGGCGCTTTGAATTAGCCCATGGTGGTACCTTATTTCTCGATGAAATTGGCGATATGCCCTTGTCGATGCAGGTTAAACTTTTACGCGTTTTACAAGAGATGATGTTTGAGCGCGTCGGAGGTAACAAAGCTATTACGGTCGATGTGCGTGTGATTGCTGCAACCCACCGCAACTTAGAAGATATGATTAGTCAAGGCGATTTCCGTGAAGACCTCTTCTACAGGCTCAATGTGTTTCCTATCGAAATGCCAGCTTTGCGTGATCGTAAAGAGGACATTCCTTTATTGCTAGAATTGATTGTTGAGCGCCTCGTTCAAGATGGACGGTCGCCTATTTATGTTGGCAAATCAGCCATGAATGCGCTGATGCAGCATACTTGGTCTGGTAATGTCAGAGAGCTTGCCAACTTGATTGAACGCCTCATGATTTTATATCCGCATGGTCAGATAGAATATGCTGACTTGCCTCTCAAATATGTGCAGTACCGAGATCCATCTAGTCAGGATATGCTTGCGACCGATGAAGTGTTGGAAAGTGATGTGTTACAAGATATTTTACATCAAGGTGAAACACATGATGTACTTTTGTGTAAAGACTTTCCTGAAGAAGGTATTAATCTTAAAGAAACTCTTGCGGACTTTGAAATTAAAATGATCCATCAAGCTCTAGAAAAGCAACAAGGTGTGGTATCTCGTGCAGCCTCTTTACTTGGTGTGCGTCGTACAACCTTAGTTGAAAAAATGCGTAAATATGGCATTGTGGTCTCTGATATGCGTGACAGAGAAACTACTAAAGTCGATTGAATCTTGCTCCGACCTTTCTTTGCCTTTCTCTCTCGTATATGAGTTATCTCGATATTTAGATCTTGTTTTACTTTACTCTTTGTGTTTACACTCAGTCAGTATTTTAAGTAAAAGGAGTTCTTATGCAAATCACATATCCCTATCATTCTGATTTAAAAAACTATCTTTGTCCTCCTGGCTGTGGTGTGTTCACGGTGAACACCGCGGGTAACCGTAAGCAAGTTTTGCATCAAGCTATTTATGGACAAACTGAAGCGATTGATGCTTTATGGCAAGAGACATTACAGCAGCTCGAGCAAGCAAAGGTGGTGATGCTTGGTGTGTGTTCTGATAATGGCGGAGGGATCTTGCGTGGTGCAAATTGGGGACCTTTATTTCTCAGATTGCAACTTTTGCAAGAAGTTGATGTATCGCGATATTTAGACATAGGTGATATACGCGTTATTCCTCATTTATTGCATGATAAGTATTTAAATGAGGATACGATTAGGCGTTGCCAAAAGGCACTTTTTGATCAAGTTGAACAAGGCTTAGCTGTGAGTCCGCTGTCTATAACTGAAGCAGTGTGCCAGAGATTATATGAATGTGATCCAGACAAAAAGATTTTCGCTATAGGAGGGGATCATTCAGTAAGTTATCCTTTAGTGCGTACTTTTTTGCAGCATAAAAAAGCTCAAGGTATTCAAACAGCAGTGATTCATTTTGATGCGCATACAGATTTATTAACAGAACGTTTAGGAATTGACTTATGTTTTGGCTCTTGGTGTACGCATATTTTGAATGATTTACCTCATCCTTCTCATCTCATTCAGCTCGGTATACGTGCTAGCGGTCAACAGCAATCATTTTGGGAGCGAAAATTTGGTGTGACTCAGTATTGGGCGCATACCATTGCGCAAAAAGGAGCTGAATATGTGGCACAAGAAATTTGTGCAGCTCTGCATAAAGCAGGCGTACAAGAGTTGTATGTGAGTTTCGATATTGACGCTTTAGATCAAAGTATTGCGTCAGCAACAGGAACTCCTGAGCCTGATGGTTTAGATGTAAATAGCTGTATTTTAATCTTAGAAACTTTAGTCAAAAACTTTACAATAACAGGTGCTGACGTTGTGGAAATTGCACCTTTTACTGATAGCCTTGAGCAAGGAACAGTGGGGCAAGCAAAAACATTGCAAGCAGGTTCTTGTATTACAAAGACTTTATTAAAAGCTTTAAATATGACTGATAAGTAGAGTCATTTGGAATAGGTTTTGCAGTCTTTATCCCGTGGATACTTGCAATTCAAGGAACTGAATGTCTTTACCATCACTAGATACTTGGGTCGATGCGCTTTTGCCGCAGAAAGAAAGATTAATCCAAAGCAATCGTCTTAAGGCTTTATTGCACGCCATGCCTACAGGTGTTGTGATTCTCGATAGCCAAGGTCTAATTGTTGATGCGAATGGCAATGCTGCTTTGTTACTTGGAGAGCCTTTAGTTGCATTACCTTGGATTAAAGTGATTGAGCGTTCCTTTTCACCGAAAGAAGATGATGGACACGAGGTGTCATTAAAAGATGGACGTCGTGTCAAAATATCTTTAACACCTCTTGATAATAAAATGGGTGAGCTCATTGTTCTGACAGATTTAACCGAAACTCGGCATCTTCAACAAAAAATTGCCCATTTACAACGCCTTTCCGCTTTAGGAGAAATGATTGCTACTCTGGCGCATCAAATACGTACACCTTTGAGTGCTGCACTGCTTTATGCTTCACACTTGGCAAATCAAAAATTAAAAGTATCAGATAAGAAAAAATTCCAAAGTAAACTGATGCAAAGACTCAATGATCTTGAAGTGCAAGTCAATGATTTATTAGCTTTTGCACAAGATCAACGCTTACCTTTAGAGTCCATTTGCTTAGCAGATGTGATTGAAATGTCTGTTGAAGTTGTACAGCCTATGCTCAAGCGTTCGGGTATTGAGATTCAAGTTGAGATGAGTACTTTAAGTGAAGTCTTAGGTCATGCTCATGCGCTGAGCTCTGTTCTTAATAATTTACTTATGAATGCGATTGAAGCAAAAGCTTCTAAAATTAAAGTGAACCTGTCGTCAGAAGACAAAACATTTGTATTATCGATTGAAGACAATGGTTGTGGTTTCGACCAAAAATTAACAGAGCAGGTTGTTCAACCTTTTTATACGAGTAAAAGCTATGGTACAGGTCTTGGCTTAGCTGTTGTACAAAAAGTGATGCGCCATCATGGTGGTGAACTCATTTTATCAAGTGAGTTAGAACAAGGTTGTCAAGTTGCATTAAATTTTCCTAAAATTTGCGGTGAAGGAGACTCAAATGAAGCATCGCATTCTCATTGTTGAAGATGATCGCGCTTTACTTGAAGCGTTGGTTGATACTTTAACTTTGGCTCAAATTGATTGTTTGCAGGCAGATAGCGCTGAATCTGCGATTTTGATATTGAAAAAAAAGTCGGTTGATTTAGTGGTGTCTGATGTGCAGATGGAAGGTATGGATGGATTGGGTTTACTCCATTATATCCAGCAGAATATGCCTCATATACCTGTGTTATTGATGACAGCCTATGCTGAAGTTGATAAAGCGGTGAGCGCTATTAAACAAGGTGCGGTGGATTACTTGGCAAAGCCTTTTTCTCCTCAAGTCTTATTAAATCAAGTGTCTAGGTATATGATATCACAGCCTCAAGAGCAAGATGTGATTGCTGCTGATCCGAAAAGTATAGAGCTTTTTGATTTAGCAAAGCGTGTTGCGCAGTCAGATGCTTCAGTGATGATTTGTGGTCCAAGTGGTTCGGGTAAAGAAGTTTTAGCGCATTATATTCATAGATATTCAGCACGCCATAAAGCTCCTTTCATTGCGATCAACTGTGCTGCGATTCCTGAGAACATGTTAGAGGCAACTTTGTTTGGCTATGAAAAGGGTGCTTATACTGGAGCGCATCAAGGCTGTCCTGGTAAGTTTGAACAAGCTCAAGGAGGTACTTTGCTTTTAGATGAAATTTCAGAAATGGATTTGGGTCTACAGGCAAAGTTATTACGTGTTTTACAAGAAAAAGAGGTAGAGCGTTTAGGCAGCCGTAAAACGATTGAGTTGAATGTACGCGTACTGGCAACCTCGAACCGTGATCTGAAGGCATGTGTTGCTGAGCATCAGTTTCGAGAAGACTTATACTACCGTCTAAATGTATTTCCTCTAAATTTGCCCGCCTTGTCTCAACGGGCTAAAGATATTTTACCTTTAGCTCATTTCTTCCTGAAGCTTTATGCGCAAAAGCCGATCACGCTTTCAACTGAAGCTGAGAAAAAGCTTATTCATTATCATTGGACGGGGAATGTGCGAGAACTTGAGAATGTGATGCAAAGGGCATTGATTCTATCTCATCAAAGCACCTTACAAGCACAAGATATTGTTCTTGAAGATGCTTCTGAAACCGAAGCTCAACCGCAAGATGAAATCAGCACAAACTCAGAAGCAATAAAAAAAGAAGGCACATTAAATGAGTCTATGCGCACACAAGAGTATCAACTTATTCTTGATGCACTGAACCAGTGTGATGGCCGTCGTAAAGATGTAGCAGAGAAGCTTGGTATCAGTACCAGAACGTTGAGATATAAGTTGGCGAGCATGCGTGAGTTAGGTATAAAAGTACCTCAATCATAAAAAATAGAGCCCGTGTTTTTACTCAGAAATAGAAGCTTGAAGGCTTCTATTTTTTTTTGAGATGAATTTGGCAAGAAAATTGCAGGTTATGAGGAAGGGTTGGCGCATACCGTCAAATATATGGCTTATTATTCGTGCTCTGATCTACGGAGAACATCATGGAATTATTTAAAAATGAATTAATACAAGAGATGAAATCTCATTTATCCGGGATTTCTCCATTTAACTCTGTTCGATCTAACCCTGTGAAAAATGCGACAGGAATGGATTTTACTTCACTACTTTCTCAGGCTATCGGGCATGTCAGAAAGTTGCAAGCCACTTCTTCGGATTTATCAACAAGACTGGATATGGGTGACAGCAAAGTGACTTTATCCGATACTGTGATTGCTCGAGAAAAAGCAAGCGTGGCTTTTTCGGCAACCATGGAAGTGCGCAATAAATTTGTTGAAGCATATAAAAGTATTATGAGTATGCCCATTTAAAATTCATTCAGGATGAAGGATGCTAAATGGCTGATGAAAAAGAGGCCTCTAAACCAGAAGCAAAAGATGAAGCAGCTGATCCTGTAGAGCTTGATCTGGACGGTGATTTTGGTGAGTCTGGTGATTTAGAAGATACTGTTGATGTTGATCTTACAGGAGTCGACACTTATATTGATGAGCCAAAAGGTTTCTTTGAAAGTCAAGATACCTTAAAGCAATTGGCGATGATCATCGTTTTGTTCGTTTCTTTAGTTCTTAGTGTGATGGTGATCAGTTGGCTCAGCCAACCTGAGATGCGGCCTATCGTCAAACTTGAAATGGAAGAAATGATTCCAGTTTTAGATTTACTCGAAAAACATGAATATGAATATGAGCTCAAACACAACGTATTAAGTGTTGATGAAGATCAATTACAAGAAATACGCCTTCTACTTGCTCGAGAAGGCATTAGTGTAAAAGGTGAGAAAAGAGAGAGTTATCTCAAAAAAGACAGTGGCTTTGGTGTCAGTCAACAGCTTGAAACAGCAAGATTAAAGTTTGAGCAAGAACAAAATCTTGCAGTGACCATTGAAGAACTGAAAAACGTTAAACGTGCTAAAGTCATTTTAGCATTACCACAGCAAAATATTTTTGCTCGCGAAAAAGAACATACCAGTGCTACCGTAGTAATTAACCTCAAAAATACCGATACATTGCCGCAAGAAGAGATCGATGCTGTAGTCGATATTGTAGCCTCGGCTGTTCAAGGGCTTGATCCGATGCGTATTACCGTCACGGATCAATTTGGTCGTTTATTAAATTCAGGCTCACAAGATTTACTGTCTGCTCGTGCACGTCGAGAACTTGAGCTGGTTAAACAAAAAGAAAATGAGTATATGGATAAGATTGACAGTATCTTACTTCCAGTACTCGGACGTAAGGAATTTATTGCTCAGGTTGATGTGATGATGGATTTCACTTCAGTTGAACAAACTTCAAAACGTTATAATCCTGATACACCAGCTATTCGAAGCGAAATGGTGGTCGAAAATCATAATAAAGGCAGTGCTGTTGCTGGTATTCCAGGTGCTTTAACCAATCAGCCTCCTATGGAGTCTAATATTCCAGAAGTAGCACGTCAGGGTGGAGATAAGCAAAATCATCCTCAGAGCAGTCACTCAGAAGCAACCCGTAATTATGAGCTGGATACCACGATTAACCATACACGCCAACAAATTGGTGTAGTCAGACGTGTAAGTGTTTCAGTGGCTGTGAACTATAAAAATATAGAAGTGATACCCGAGGAGCCCGCTCAACCTAAACCAGAGGATAAAAAAGTTGCTCCGGCGAAAGATCCTGCAGCCGAAGGTGATGATGCTGAATCTGAGTCTGAATCTGATTCAGCAGAAGAGGTGGTTTTTGAGCCTGAAGTTGTTTATGAAAGAATACCGCGAACCGAAGCTGAATTATTAAGTATTCGACGTTTACTTGAAGGTGCTATTGGTTTTTCTGAATCAAGAGGTGATGTGCTCGAAGTCGTGAACGTACGCTTTATGGAGCCTATACCTGAGAAGTTCCCACAGTTGCCTTTCTGGGAAACGGATTATTTCTGGAGTGCGGTGGAGCTAGGTGTCGCACTCTTATGTGTTCTTGCCTTTATTTTTGCTGTCTTGAGACCGCTGATTAATCGTCTCATGAGCATAGATGAAGACGAAGATGATAAAAATGTTGCAGGTGCGGAAGATGACTTTGCAAACGACTCCTTCGGCTTAGAAGATGGGATTGCCCAGTACTCTTATGCTGAAGATGGCTCAATACAAGTTCCAGAAATGAAGAAAGAAGATGAAATGCTACAGGCGATTCGATCTCTTGTTGAAAATGAACCTGATTTAGCTGTTCAAGTGGTTAAAATTTGGTTAGAAGAAGATTCAGTGAAGTAAGGACGCGAATAGGATAAGCTATGGCTGATGATAAAAATGCTGATAAAAAGGAAGAAGCAGAAGAAGTCGAGTCTGAGGAATATGACGTATCGCTGCTCTCAGGCGTTGAAAAAACAGCTATTTTATTACTCAGTCTTACAGAAGATGGCACATCGACTATTTTGAAAGCGCTCGAACCCCGTCAAGTTCAAGGGGTGAGCTTGGAAATGATGAATTTAGTCGATGTAACACAAGAGAAAGCTTCGGCTGTATACCGTTTGTTTCTTGAACAAATTCAAACCTATTCTTCTATTGGTTTAAATTCGCAAGATTTCCTACAAAAAGCCTTGATTGCTGCTTTAGGTGTTGATAAAGCTGGAAGTATCCTTGAGCAAATTGCTCAAGGTAAAGGTGCAAAAGGTATGGATACCTTGCGTTGGATGGATGCAAGACAAGTTACCACTATTATTTTGAACGAGCACCCTCAAATTCAAACTATTGTTTTATCTTATCTTGATCCTGAGCAGTCAGCTAAAGTGTTCAGCTTGATTCCTGAGAATGTGCAGCTTGATTTAATGATGCGTATTGCATATTTAGAAGAAGTGCATCCATCGGCATTGGCTGAATTGAACGAAATTATGGAGAAGCAGTTCGCTGGACAAACCAGTGCACAGGCAACAAAACTCGGCGGCTTACAAACTGCAGCCAATATTATGAACTTCTTGGACTCTTCAGTCGAAACCAGATTAACCGAGTGGCTGAAAGAAGTTGATCCTGAAGTGGCTGTCGAGATTCAAGAGCTTATGTTTATTTTTGAAGATCTCATTGAAGTGCCCGATATAAGCTTGCAAGTTGTGCTACGCAATATTGACGCTGATGTACTTAAAGTCGCTCTTAAAGGTGCAGATGATGCGCTCAGAGAAAAACTCTTAGGGAATATGTCGGGCCGTGCAGCAGAAATGATGCGTGATGACCTCGAGACTATGGGGCCGGTGAAGCTTGTTGAAGTAGAGTCGGCTCAAAAAGAAATTGTAGGTATCGCTCGTGCTATGGCAGATAAAGATGAAATCACACTTGGTAAACAAGGTAGTGAGGAGTATGTCTGATGAGTAAAGAGAAAGAGTTCAAGGAACTTGATGAAGACAACCAAAACTTTGCATTAGGTCAACCTATGGCCGGTGACCGTTTGGTAGGTTTAGAAACTTGGAAAGTACCTCGTATGACAGAAAATGATGCGTTGATTTTAAATAATGCATTCAATCATAATTTTGAGCCGCAAGAGTATATCGTAGATGAAGAGCCTGTACCTCCAACGCTTGAAGAAATAGAAGCAATAAGGCGAGAAGCTTATCAAGAGGGGTTTAAAGAAGGTCAGCAAGAAGGATTCAATAAAGGACTTCAAGAAGGTACGCAAGCGGGGCAAGAGCAAGGACGTGAAGAAGGTTTGAAAACAGGGCTTGAACAGGGAATAGCAGAAGGTTTAGTGAAAGCTGATGCTTTTCTATCGCAATTTGAACAATTGATGCATCAAATAAAAGAGCCTTTGCACAATATCAATGCAGAAACCGAAAATCAGCTTTTGCAGTTGGTGTCTCTCTTGTCTAAAAGTGTCATTATGAATGAGTTGAAAGCTCACCCAGAACATATTTTATCTGCAATTCGTTTAGGGATTGAAGCTTTACCCGCTAACCATCATAAGATTAAATTATATTTGAACCCAGAAGATATTGAGTTGGTTGAGCGTTTATATGATGCGCATGAGCGCGAAGAGCGTCAATGGCTTCTTGAGTCAGATACGAGCTTAACGCGAGGTGAGTTACGTATTGAAACGGATTATTCTCATATTGATTTAACGCTGGAAAAGCGTATTCAAAAGGTTTTTGAAGATCTAGAAAATTTAAAAGATGCTCCAGTGGGCGATTATCATGCACATGAAGATGAGGACATAACATCTGAACCAGATCCAGAACAAGTCTTACCTGAAGCTTTAGCAGAATCTGTTGATGATGAGGCTGCGCCACAAGATGTAGAGCAGGCGTTAGCTACATCAGATGAAACAGAACCTTCACAGGAATAAAGTATGAAACTCAAGCAGCTCAATGAAACTCTTGATCGGCTGATAGAAAGCTCAAGCAATGTAAAAACTGAAGCTTCAGGACAACTGATTCGCGTTGTTGGATTGACTTTTGAAGCCAAAGGCTGCGCATCACCGCTTGGTAGTTTATGCGAAGTAGAAACAGCTCAAGGTTGGTACAGCGCTGAAGTGATAGGTTTTGACGATGATGTGCTCTATCTTATGCCTATAGAAGATATTTATGGTGTTTTGCCAGGTGCTAGAGTGCGCCCTTCCAAGCAACAGCAACAGATTTATGTAGGTAAAGGAGTTTTAGGACGTGTTTTAGATGGTAATGGTTTGCCTTTAGATGGCAAAGGTGTACTCAAAGCCACCGAGTCTATGGTGCGTACTCAAGTGATTCTCAACCCTTTAACACGCCAGAAAATTGAAGAGCCTTTAGATGTAGGTGTGCGTGCTATCAATAGTTTACTTACCATAGGTAAAGGTCAACGTATGGGCTTGTTTGCCCAGTCTGGAGTCGGTAAAAGTGTATTGCTTGGCATGATGACACGAGGCACAGAAGCTGATGTCGTTGTAGTGTGCCTTGTGGGAGAACGGGGTCGAGAAGTAAAAGAGTTTATTGAAGAGAGTTTAGGTAAAAAAGGTTTGGCTCGCTCTGTTGTGGTGACCTCTCCTGCTGACACATCGCCCCTGATGCGGTTGCGATCTTGTGAGACAGCGACGATGATTGCAGAATATTTTCGTGATCAAGGTAAAGATGTACTCCTCTTGATGGACAGCTTAACGCGCTATTCTCAAGCGCAGCGTGAAGTGGCTTTAGCAGCAGGTGAGCCACCCGCGACAAAAGGCTATCCTCCCTCTGTCTTTGCCAAACTTCCTAAGTTGATCGAGCGCGCAGGTCAGGGCGATTTAGGGCGAGGCTCCATTACCGCTTTTTATACCGTATTGATTGAAGGCGATGTACGTCTGGATCCGATTGCCGATGCAGCGCGTGCTATTTTAGATGGTCATATTTACTTAAATCGTGATCTAGCTGAGTCGGGACATTATCCTGCTATAGACTTAGAAGCTTCTATCTCTCGTTTGTTGCCCATGGTCACCTCTGCTAAGCATCAAAGGTTTGTACGAGATGTCAGAACTTCAAGAGCTTTATATGAAAAAAATCGTGACCTGATCAGTATCGGTGCTTATGTAGCGGGGAGCGATCCACGTGTTGATCATGCTATAAAAATGTTTCCTTTTGTCAATGAGTACTTACAGCAAAGTATGGATGATGTGTTTAATATAGAAGAAAGTCATGAGGCATTAGAAGTCTTGGCGAAAAAGTGCCGCTTAGGTAGACCACAGTGACACCAGAACAGATAGAGCAACTCTATGATTTAGCCAAAGAAAGAGAAGAGAAAGCTCTACTTCAAGTGAAGCAAGCACGTTTATTTGTTAGTCAACACAAGCAACAGCTCGAAGCCTTGTATCACTATCGTAAAGAGTACATGGATGAGTTCAATCAGAAGCAACAACGAGGTGGTACTTTGAATGTGGGACATTATCAAAGCTATCATCAATTTCTTCATCAGATCGATCAAGCCATTGTAAAACAACAGGATGCTATGCCTCAAGTGGAACAGCACCTGAAGCAGGCTCTAGATATTTGGCAAGCTTTGCATCAAAAGTGTAAAGCTTTTGAAATGTTGGCAGACAAACAAAGAGATGCACAGTTTTTGCAAGATGAGCACTATGAGCAAACGTTACAAGATGAGTTTGTAACATTACAGTACCAAAGCCGCAGATCAAAAAAGCGATGACTGGCACGTTCTTTGCTCTATAAATCTTAGTTATAAGTTATACACTTGGCATCAGGAAGCTCAAAGGTGTATACCTGTTGGTGTTGTTTATGAGGTAGTTATGCAGTCCATAAAACCAACATTAGGCGATTCATTATCGTCTGCTTTGAGTTCACACCATAAGGTTTCGAAATGGAGTGGCGCAACTGTGTCTTCTGAAAATCAGGGTGATTTTTTGACTGTTTTAGCTGCACAACATAAAACGCTATTACAGGAGCAGAACAAGTCTTCTGCGCCGTCAGCTCAACTATCAAAAAAACCTGATGTACCTCAAGTACCTGAACCTCCTTCATCGGCTCTGCAGAATCGACAACAAACGAGAAACGAATCTCATCAAGTTGATATAGAGAAAAAAGCCGCATTTGAGCAACCTGTAGAACAGGCTGCGCGTAGGTCTAAAGATGATCAGAGCCCGAAACCTATCGAGCGTACCTCTAAAAATAAAGATGAATCTATTACTGATCAAAAGAGTACAGTCAAGACCTCGAAAGCGTCTGATGATACATCGGTTGTGCAAGATAAGCGCGATCAAGACAGGCTCTCTTCTAAGCAGGACTACCAAGCTGCGCCATCGCTTGCTCACAAGCAACATCGTACCTCTTCAGAACAAGAGGTAAGAGAAGAGATGGATCAAGAGCAGATAACTGTATCAGATCAAGATAGAGTCGTTGAGGAAGTAGACACTTTAGAAGATGAGGCTTTAGCAGCACAGAATATTGCTGATCAAGGTCAGCAAAATGTAGATGAAAATTTACTCGATGCTTTACTCAGAACGTCTATGTCATCGGAGATAATTTCTGAACACCGAGACAGTGTATTGCAGCTTACTACGACCACGATGGATGATGACGTATCAAAGGATTTAAATCTAGCACAACATCTATTAGAACAACAAGCTGTTGAAATTGAACTACCTCAGCCAGCGATGCAAACAGAAGATCTCTTACTCGTCCAAGCAGAGCGTTCACCCGATCTGGCCATAGTGCAAGAACATGCTGAATCTGAAGCTTTTGAGCTTCAACCTACAGATATGCCTGTTGAAGACCTTCTGACTTCTGCCTTACAACAAGAACTTGAAAATAAAACAAAAGTCGAGCAAGAAGAGGAGACTTTAGTCAAACAGCATCTTGAATTGAGTCCTAAGTTGCATGCTGAGCAAGACGTGGAGCCTGAGCAGAAAAAGAGCTCAGATTCAAGCGCACCTATTGCACACAATCAGCAAGAGCACGTAGAGCAAGAATTAACTTCTACGTTGCTTGACTCAGAGGTCGTGCGCACAGAACAAGTGAAAGGTGTTTCAGCATCGATTAAAGATGATGCTGTGGATCTCGATGTAAAAGGACAAATACAGCAGGTTCCAGAACAAGTAAATTTAACGCGCCAGTATGAAGCTAAATCATCTGAAGAGATCATAGATCAAGAGGCTGTAACGACTGAAGAGAAAGTCATACAAAGTGAGACGACACAGCAGATGGTCATGCCTTTACTCGATGATGTGCATATCGAGTTATCATTGGAAGCTGAACATCTTGAGTTGGCTAGTCAGAAAAAATCTAATACAGAAGCGGTTTACACACTTGATTTACAGGCCAAGCCACAGAGTAAAAAGAATATAGATTTATTTCAGCAACAGTTTGATATAACACGATCTACTGAGATGCCTCAAATCATGGATTCAGATTCTGAGATAGATTTAATGCAATCTGTACTCAAGAAAGAAGAAACTCAGCAGATCTTACAACAAGACAAGCAGGTCACTTTAAATCAATTAAAATCAAACATACCTGCGAAGCTGCTTGCTCAATACAAGCAGTTAGATCAGAACTATGACAAGTTACAGACTTCAGAGCATATCGTGGCAGAACGTGTACAAGCTGAGTCAAGCACGCCGGTTCAGTCGAGTGTGTATAGCCAAGAGAAAACAGCACACTATATGATGAAGTTACGTATGCAAGGGCATGCTCAAGCACAACAGTCACCTCATACTCAATTAGCTTCTCGTTCGGATATGATGCAAGCATTGCATGATAAGTTTGCACCTATGATGCGTCATCAGATTATGATGATGACAGACAGAGGTGTGACTTCGGCAGACTTACAACTTGATCCGCCTGAATTAGGCTTGATTCATATTCGTATTCAAATGCAAGGTGAGCAAACGCAAGTACAGTTTCAAGTGAATCAAGTTCAGACTCGAGACTTATTGGAGCAGTCTTTGGCTAGACTAAGAGACTTATTACATCAGCAAGGTTTTTCTTTAACTGATGGTCAAGTGAGTCAACAACAGCAAGATCAACAACAACGCCAACCTTCTAAAAGATACGGACATTATGCGGGACAAGAATCTGAAGAGATGGAGCAAATGGGACAGCTACGAGCCTATCATGAGCGTAGACTTGTTGATTATTATGCATAACTTAAAGAGAAGAGAATCAATTATATGAATATGAAAATAGTGATAGGTGGTGTGGCCGGCTTACTTTTACTTGTTGTGGCCGTGTTTTTTATTTTGGATTCTCAAGGCTACTTTATTCAAGAAGAAGTGGTTGAAGAAGAAGAGGCTCCTAAAGTTGATGTGGGGAATGCCTTTTATGTACCTATGCCTAAAGCCTTCATTTTCAATTTAAACGATGGCGATCGTGTGAGAACAGTGCAAATCAGTGTTCAGCTTGTGGTCAGAGGTGCAGAGAGCGAGAGAATCGCATTGAACAATATTCCTTTGCTTGAGAATGCTCTGCTTAATGAGTTTTCTTCAGCAGAATATAAAGACTTATTGACGCAGGCAGGTCGCCAGGAGTTGAATTCGAACTCATTGCGCGCGACGCAAAGTGTGATGAAGAAAGTGATGGGTGATAAAGTGATTACCCAGGTGCTCTTTACAGGTTTTGTTATTCAGTAAAAAGGTCATTTTAACGTATGGATTTATTATCACAGGACGAAATTGACGCGCTCATGCGTCCAGATTCCGATGATGGAGAGGATGATAATCAGGAATCCGTCTTCAACTTTGCGATGCAAGATCGCATTGTTCGGGGACGTATGCCGACGTTGGAGATGGTCAATGAGCGTTTTGCACGCCATATGCGTATCAGTATTTTTAATATGATGCGCCGCACGACAGATGTATCGGTCAATGGTGTGCAAATGATTAAGTTTAGTGAGTACACCCATAGTTTATTTGTACCGACAAGTTTGAATATGATTCGCTTTCGTCCCTTAAAAGGGATTGGTCTTGTGACACTTGAAGCGAAGTTGGTCTTTATCTTGGTCGATAACTTTTTTGGTGGTGATGGTCGCTTCCACGCTAAAATTGAAGGACGAGAGTTTACGCCTACAGAGCGCCGACTTGTTCAAATGGTCATTCAAATGATCTTTGAAGATTATGAAGGTGCTTGGGGAACTGTGTTAGATATTGAAATGGAATACTTAGATTCAGAAGTGAACCCTTCTATGGCTAACATTGTAGGGCCAACCGAAGTGATTGTGGTGAGCTCATTTCATATTGAAGCAGAGGGAGGCGGAGGCGATTTTCACATTGCTTTACCCTATGCTATGGTTGAGCCTATTCGTGAATTATTGGATGCGGGCATACAAAGTGATTCGGGAGAGTCGGATCATCGATGGTCGACAGCACTCAATGAAGAGGTAATGGATGTAGAAGTGGGTTTTGATGTACATCTTTTAGATACAGAATTAAGTTTACGAGAGATCATGCATCTAAGGCCTGGAGATGTGATTCCTGTAGATATGCCTGAACATGCTTTGATCTCTATAGAAGGATTACCAACTTATCACGCTAAAGTGGGTTCATCTCGCGATCGAGTTGCGGTGAAAATTGACAATATGATTGAACGTCCTGTCTTTGTAAACAGTGAATTACAACAAAAGCAAAAAGAGAAGCAAGATAAGTTGCGAGAGCAAAATGAGCGTAAGCAATTAGAACCTGATGATGATGACGATGATGATGATGATGAATAAGTAGAGGTCAACACTATGAATGACGAAAACCACTTCAAACCTCTTAAACCGAAAAACCTTAATCAAGCCATAGAAGAGGAAGAAGAGGAAGGTGCGATATCCGTTCCTCTTGATGAACTGAAAGTCGAAGATTTATCTGACGAGCAAATGGCTACATTAGAAACTGTTATGGACATTCCTGTGACGATTTCGATGGAAGTGGGGCATTGCGAAATCACTATTCGTAACTTACTTCAGTTAAACCAAGGGTCTGTGGTGGAGTTAGAACGGATTGCAGGCGAGCCTTTAGATGTGATGGTAAATGGAATGCTCCTTGCACATGGTGAAGTAGTGGTCGTCAATGATAAGTTTGGTATTCGTCTAACAGATGTGATCAGTTTAACCGATCGTATTAAAAAATTAAAATAACACAAGAAGGTGGCTATGCATACAAGGATGATCTGGCTCATTTTAGGGATATCATGTCAAGCTCAAGCACAATCCACATCCCCTTTAGATGAAGCACATTTGGGTGTGCAGGTCATGCAGATTACTTTAGGGCTTGCTTTTGTCATTGCGATGATTTTCTTAGTTGCTTGGGTTATCAAGCGATTTAAACTGAACCTTGTGATGCAAGGGCCTATCAAGACCTTAGCGGTGACGCCACTGAGCCATTCAAGCAAAATGATGCTGGTGGAGCTTGAAGGTCAGCAGTATTTACTGGGCGTAACACAGCAGCATGTGAGCTTAATTGATAAGTTAGATCAGCCTGTAACATGCGCATCCCCTCATTTTTCATCTCGACTAAAACAGGTGCAACAATCATGATCAACAAATGGATGATCTTTTTGTGCGTACAACTGAGTCTGTGGACGCCTTCTGTTTTAGCTGACCAAGGTGTAAAAGCTTTGACGGTAACGCAGAGTGTTGATGGTCAAAACGAATATTCAGTGACTTTAGAAATCCTCATTTTAATGACGGCGCTGAGCTTTATTCCTGCGATGGTCATAATGTTGACGTCTTTTACACGGATTATTGTTGTTTTGGCTATTTTGCGTCAAGCAATTGGATTACAACAAACGCCTTCGAATCAGATTATGATTGGGCTGAGCCTGTTTCTATCTTTTTTCATCATGTCACCTGTCCTAGAGGAAGTCTACAACAAGGCAGCCAAACCTTACATTGATAATCAATACAATGTGATGGAAGCATTTGATGAAGCAAAAAAACCATTTTCTAAATTTATGTTGCACCAGACACGACTTAAAGACATCAATACTTTCGCTAATTTAGCAGGTTATACTCACATTGAAACACCAGCACAAACACCTATGACCATACTCATTCCAGCTTTTATTACCAGTGAACTCAAAACAGCTTTTCAAATAGGTTTTATGCTGTTTTTACCTTTTTTAGTTTTAGATTTAGTGGTAGCGAGTATTCTCATGGCTATGGGTATGATGATGCTCTCACCTATGATTGTATCGTTACCTTTTAAAATCATGTTGTTTGTTTTGGTCGATGGTTGGAATTTGGTAATCGGCACACTGGCTAAAAGCTTCGGCCTCTAAATAGAAAGGAGTAGGCTATGCAACCTGAGTACTTTGTTCATGTATTTCAAGAAGGATTGTACACGGTTCTTGTGATTGTCAGTGCTATTTTGCTTCCAGGTCTTGGTGTGGGGTTACTGGTCGCGATTTTTCAGGCCGCAACGTCCATTAACGAACAAACCTTGAGCTTTTTACCCCGTCTTTTAGTCACTCTATTGACTATGGGATTACTCGGACATTGGCTGATTAGGCAATTAATGGATTTTACGCTTGAGCTGGTGGCACGCATTCCTGTGATTTTAGGGTAACAAGATGGATTTTTTAATGGACACCCTCTTTCGCACTATGACCAGTCATGTATGGGTATTTACACGTATCGGTGGTTTCTTAATGGCGATGCCTGTTGTGGGAACACGCTGGGTGCCACAAAGAGTGCGTTTGCTGGCCGCGGTTGCGATGACCGTAGCTTTGGTACCTATGTTACCTGAACCTGAAGCTATACCTTTGCTGTCTTTAAATGGTTTTCTTGTCACGATACAGCAAGTCATCATAGGCATGAGTATGGGGTTTATGTTAAACGTATTTATTCAAATTTTCAATTTTGCAGGCTTTCTTATTGGTATGCAGTCGAGTTTAGGCTTTGCCGCGATGGTGGATCCTAATAATGGACAACAAGTGCCTGTAGTAGCTCATTATTATCAGATTTTCAGCTTATTGCTCTTTTTTCTTTTTGATGGTCATCTGATTATGTTTCAAATCTTATTTTATAGCTTTGAGTCGCTGCCCATCGCATTGAAGACTTTTGCTGCGCTTGATTTTGAATCTGTTGCGCGCTGGACCAGTACGATCTTCAAAAGTGGGCTCTTAATGGCGCTCTCTGGTATTGTAGCTTTAATGTTGATTAACTTTTCTTTTGGTGTGATGACTCGCGCTTCACCTCAGCTCAATATCTTTTCTGTTGGCTTTCCCATTACTATGCTTTGCGGCATATTTATCCTTTGGCTAACGGTCATTAATGTCTATCACTATTATCCTCATCTGTGGTCGACTCTTGAAGACAAGGTCTGCGCCTTCACTTTACAATCCTGTTAGTGTGTGAGCTATGGCTGAAGATACCTCACAAGAGAAGAGCGAAGAAGCCACTCCCCGAAAACTACAACGTGCGCGAGAGCGTGGACAAGTACCGCGCTCCAGAGAACTAGGTACTGCAAGTGTATTGGTTGCATCGGCTATCGCTATGTATTTATTTGGCGGTGTGATGAGTGAGCGTATGTTTATCCTGATGAAAGACTTCTTGACGCTCGATACCAATAAGTTAATGGATCCTATGGCGATGATAGAAGCTTTTTCGGCTATAGCAGAACAAATCGCTTTGCCTATACTTGGCTTCATTGCTTTTCTTTTTCTCTGTGCTTTTTTAGGTAATGTACTCATTGGTGGTATTACTTTTTCTTATTATGCCGTGAAAGTTAAGTGGGAGAAGTTAAGTCCGCTACGTGGCTTTAAGCGTATGCTTGGTTTACAAGCTCTGGTTGAGTTGGTGAAGAGTATTGCTAAGGTTGTACTCATTATTGGTGTGGTGGTTTTAACTTTATATATTTATTTTGATGAGATTCTATTTTTACCCTTTGAAAGCTATGAAGTGCCTCTAGAGCATGCTTTGGAGTTGCTGCTCACAATGTTTATGATTTTGTGTTTATCCATGGTATTTATTGTATCGATTGATGCGCCTTATCAAATTTGGAAGCACAGTAAAGATCAGAGGATGACTAAGCAAGAAGTCAAAGATGAGCGAAAGAACAGCGACGGCAACCCTGAAATCAAGAGTCGAATTCGGCGCTTACAGCAAGAAATTGCACAACGTCAGATGATGAACGATGTGCCTGAAGCCGATGCTGTGATAGTGAATCCTGAACATTATGCAGTCGCATTACGTTATGACTTGAAAAAAGCCAAGTCTCCATTTGTTATCGCTAAAGGTGTAGACGAGATAGCTTTTAAAATCAGAGAAGTTGCCAAAAACAACGATGTACCTATTATTGTTTCTCCTCGACTTGCGCGTGCGATTTACTATACCACAAACGTAAAGCAAGAAATACCTGAGCCTTTGTTTGTCGCTGTAGCCCAAGTCTTAGCTTATATTTATCAGCTTAATGAATACAAAGCAGGTCGAGGTAAAAAGCCATCAGCCTTACCTAAAGATTTTGTACTGCCAAAAGATTTTAAGTTGCCTGATCATATCCAAGAGCAATTATAAGAGCTTGGTGTGGATTTTGCAGGACGCTAGATTATTGTCAGAAAGCGTCATGGACTTGACTCACACGCATGGAACTTAAGCAAAAACTTGTTGATTACAAAACATCGCTGCTCACGCCTGAGAATTTAAAGCGGATCAGCTTTAAAGGTGTGGGTACACCTTTACTCTTAATCGCTATTCTAGCTATGGTGGTTTTGCCGCTCCCGCCTATGGTGCTGGATTTCTTATTTTCTTTCAATATCTCTTTAGCTTTGATTGTTCTTTTGGTGGCTATTTATATTCCAAGGCCTCTTGATTTTGGTGCATTTCCCTCAGCTTTGCTTATTGCAACTGTATTGCGTTTAGCATTGAATGTGGCCTCAACTCGTATTGTCTTGCTTGAAGGTCATAATGGTACCGCGGCAGCGGGTAAAGTGATTCAAGCTTTTGGTGAAGTGGTTGTTGGCGGTAACTATACCGTGGGCTTTATTGTGTTTATGATTCTGGTCATCATCAACTTTGTTGTGATCACCAAAGGTGCGGGCCGTATTTCAGAAGTGAACGCGCGTTTCACGTTAGATGCTATGCCAGGTAAGCAAATGGCCATTGATGCTGATCTCAATGCGGGACTGATTCAAGCAGAAGAAGCCAAAACAAGGCGAGCAGAAATTACTAAAGAAGCTGACTTTTATGGAGCCATGGATGGTGCCTCAAAATTTGTGCGAGGCGATGCAGTAGCTGGTATTTTAATATTATTTATCAATATTATAGGTGGCTTGTTGATTGGTACTTTAGAGTACGATCTCGACTTGTCAGAAGCCAGTGAGTTTTATGTGCTGCTCACTATTGGTGACGGGATTGTGGCGCAAATTCCAGGTCTTTTACTCTCTGTTTCAGCAGCTTTAATTGTAACCAGACAAAATGAAACAGGTGATATGGGTGAAATGGTCTTTGACCAGATGTTTGCTGATCCTAAATCTCTGATGATTGCTTCAAGTATTTTATTGATTATTGGACTTGTACCAGGGATGCCTTGGCTCTTTTTCTTCTTTGGTTTAGCGATATCCGTGGTTGCTTTTTATATGACTTACAGTGCCAAACAGCAACAGCAAGTAGATGAAGAGCAAGCGCACCAAGAAGCTGAACAGGCACCGCCTCCTGATTTGAGCTGGGATGATGTCAAACAAGTTGATATTGTCAGCTTAGAGATAGGGTATCGTTTGATTCCTTTAGTCGATACTGAACGAGGAGGCGAGCTCCTTGCAAGAATTAAAGGTGTAAGGCGTAAGTTATCGCAAGAGTTAGGCTTTTTGATTCCAGCTGTACATATTAAAGATAATTTAGATTTACCACCTATACGTTATCGTATTAATGTTTCAGGTGTTTCAGCCGGTGAAGCAGATATTCAACCCGACGAATTTCTGGCCATCAATCCCGGTCAAGTTTTTGGCCGTTTAGATGGTTATCAAACCAAAGACCCCGCATTTGGTTTAGAGGCGGTTTGGATCAGTGCTGATCGTCGTGAGCATGCACAGTCTCTGGGCTATACCGTTGTTGACCCTGCAACCGTCATTGCTACCCATTTAAATCATATTCTCGACGATAAAGCCTCTCAGCTTTTAGGTTATGACGAAACTCAGCAGCTTTTTGATTTGATTTCTGCAGAGTCACCTAAACTTCTCGAAGGTCTTATCCCAGATAGCTTATCTTTGGGCACAGTCGTTAAAGTCTTGCAGAATCTGCTTGATGAAAAAGTGTCGATTAGAGATTTAAGAACCATTGCGCAAACATTAGTAGAGTACTCGCCTCGCAGTAAAGACCCTGATTTATTAACTGCCGCAGTCAGGATATCTTTGAAACGTCTTATTATCCAAGAGCTCTGTGATGGAGAAGATGAAATTCCGGTTATCACTTTAGCGCCTGAGTTGGAACATATCTTGCACCAATCAATGCAAGTCAAGGAAGGAGAAGGGCCGCAGATAGAACCGGGCTTGGCAGAACGTTTACAACAGTCACTTCTTGATGCAAGCCAGCAACAAGATATGAAAGGACAACCTTCGATATTGTTAACATCAGGACTGCTACGCACAACTTTATCGCGCTTTGTGAGACATACAATTCCAGATTTAAATGTGTTGTCTTATCAGGAAATACCGGACGAGAAGCAAATAAAAATTATTGCATCGGTCGGACAATAGGAGGTTAATTTGAAAATCAAACGTTTTTTTGCGAGAGATATGCGCACAGCAATGGAGCAGGTTCGTACGGCTTTAGGAACAGAAGCGGTGATTATGTCGAGTAAAAAAGTGACCGGTGGCGTAGAGGTGGTTGCGGCGCAAGATTATGAATCTGCACCTTTACAAGAAACATCACAGGCTTCTGAGTTATCGAAGTCGCATTACACTTCGTTTGAATCTGATGTACAAAAAGAAATTTTACCTGAGCCACAAACCGATGCACTAGAAGTGGCACATCTTAAAAAAAATCAATCATATCAAGAAACTAAAAAGAAGGCTAAATATGTGAAGCAGCCTGTTATGGAACCTACTTTGAATGAACCACCTATGGAAAAGCCAAAAATTACAGATGAAGATGTTAACTCATTAAAAGCTTTACTTGAGCGTCAAAGTCGCCGTTTAGCTGAACAAGAAAGGCAACAAGAACAAGATGCTTTATTTACCACGCAAAAAGAGTCAGTAGTGGAAAACGAGATCCAACCCATAAAGCCCAACCCGAGTAAGTCGGCAAAACTACCAGAATGGGCTAAGGCGATGGCGCAACCCTATCAGCCTAGTAAAAAAGCAGAGTCTAAAAACACAACGTTGCATACTGTGAGTGAAGATTCTGAAAAAGTATCGCGTGAGTTGGTTGAAATCAAAGCAGATATGAAGTCGTTACGTGATCTCTTGACGCATCAGGTCTCCTCTTTAATGGGAGAACATCGTGAGCGCGAAGATCCTTTGAGTTGCATGCTAGAGAAGCATTTAATTCAAGCTCAGTTTTCCGAAGAAGTGGCGAAAAGACTTGCAGAAATGGTGTCTGATTATCCTCCAGAAAATATGCTACATCATTTACCTCGTGTGCTGGGTAATATGCTTTCAGTGCAGCGTGATGATATTGTGCGCCAAGGTGGTGTGGTCGCTTTAGTTGGACCCACAGGTGTTGGGAAAACCACGACACTTGCTAAGCTTGCAGCGCGCTATGCAGGAGAACAAGGCGCTGATAGATTAGGCATGATCACCACAGATCATTATCGCATTGGTGCTTATGAACAACTTGCAACCTATGGACGCATTATGGGGTGCGCGGTAAAAAAAGCATCGAATTTAAAAGAGCTGGAACAAGCTTTGTATCAACTGAGAACCAGACATCTTGTTTTGATTGATACAGCGGGTATGAGTCAACGTAACATGAAGCTTTCTCAGCAGCTCGATAATCTGATTGCTAATCCTCAGCTACCTATTCGCAATTATTTGGTGATGTCCGCTATAGGTCAGCGTCAAGTGCTTTCTGATATTGTAGAGCAGTTTAAGCGCATTCCTCTGTCAGGATGTATTTTGACCAAAACAGATGAATCTTTGGACATAGGCGGTGCTTTAAGCGTCATGATTGAGCACGACTTACCTTTAAGCTATGTCACGCATGGCCAAAGAGTGCCTGAAGATATGACAACTGCTGACCCCAAGACCTTAGCGGAACAGGCCTTGCAACAGATTTTAGAACGAAAGCCCGAATCTAAGCGCGCTCATTGGGCTGAAAATTTGGTAGAGGTTGTAGACTAAATGAAAAGCATCAAGCATACGAACGTACATCGCCCTTTTAGGGATTCTAAATCAAAATGCATGCAGGTGATAGCGGTAACAAGTGGTAAAGGTGGTGTAGGTAAAACCAGCTTGTCTTTTAATACCGCTGTAGCATTGGCACAGCAAGGACGTTCCGTTTTGCTTTTGGATGCTGATTTTGGCTTGGCAAACCTAGATGTGATGTTAGGTGTAAGGGTAAAACAAAATTTATCGCATGTCATCGCAGGGCAAGCCGAACTTAAAGAGATTATCTATGAAGGCGTTCATGGTATCAAACTTATACCTGCTGCATCAGGTCGCCTTGATATGGCGCAGTTATCGATTCAGCAGCAAGCTTCTATTATTCATGCGGTCAATGATTTGGAGATTGATTTTGATACTTTAATCATTGATACAGCAGCTGGTTTATCAAGCTCTATGTTTAACTTAACGAGCGCATCACAGCATGTCGTGATTGTTATGACCGATGAACCGACCTCACTTACTGATGCTTATGCTTTAGTTAAGTTATTACATCGACATTATCAGGTCTCGCATTTTAAAGTGGTGATGAATATGGCGAAAGATTTGGCATCAGGCATGGATACTTTTATGAAGTTGCGCAAAGTTTCTGATACATTTTTAGATGTGACATTAGATCTGATTGCTACTGTACCTTTTGATGAGCATGTCCGCCAGTCAATTCGGCGTCAAAAATCAGTGATTGATTTATATCCATCGGCATCTTCAGCCTATGCTTACCATCATTTAGCCAGACAGTTTGAATCTTGGCCACTTGCACAGAAAACGGAAGGCCACCTACAGTTTTTATTTGAAAAGATTTTACAGCAAAAGCATCACCTGAATGAGGGCTTGTATTGTGAATAAAGCACTAACTTATACAAACTTTCAAGATAAACAACAGCTTATAGAGAAGTATTCACCTTTGGTGAAGCGCATTGCGCATCATCTAGCGGCGAGACTGCCTTCAAGTGTACAAGTCGATGATTTATTTCAAGCAGGTATGCTTGGCTTATTCGAAGCAGCAGGTAAGTTTGATGCAAACAAAGGGGCTAAGTTTGAAACTTTTGCAGGCATTCGCATCCGAGGCGCTATGCTCGATGAAGTGCGTAAAGGAGACTGGGTACCACGTTCTGTTCATCGTAATAACCGCATGATTTCGGAAGTGATAGAGCGGCTTGAACAAGAATTGGGTCGTGATGCGCGTGATTTTGAGATTGCGAAGAGGCTTGAGTGTTCTTTGCAAGAGTATCACGCTATTTTAAAAGATGTTTTTGTTGGAAAAGTTATAGGAATTGAAGACCTTGGCATTCCTGCTGATATGTTACAAAACACATCGGATGAAAATTTTGATGGAGCTTTTGAGAAACTGGTCGATAGTTACTTTAGACAAGCGTTGATAGATGCAATTAGAAGCTTACCAGAGAGAGAGTCACTTGTGTTATCACTTTACTATGATGAAGCAATGAGTTTAAAAGAAATAGGTTTAGTCTTAAGTGTAAGTGAGTCACGTGTAAGTCAGATTCATAGCCAAGCGCTTTTACGCCTTAAAGCTAAATTAAGAAGTTGGAGTAATAATGCATCAATGTAAACTAATTCATATCTTTTTGATTGGAGGCTGTTTTGGATAAAAATATGAAAATACTTGTTGTAGATGACTTTTCTACAATGAGACGAATCGTAAAAAATCTTTTGCGTGATCTTGGCTTTAATAATACACAAGAGGCCGATGATGGTCTGACAGCCTTACCTATGTTGCAAAAAGGTGACTTTGACTTCGTTGTGACGGATTGGAATATGCCAGGCATGCAGGGAATTGACTTACTGAAAGCGATTCGAGCAGATGACAAACTCAAGCATTTACCTGTATTACTGGTTACAGCCGAGGCCAAGAAAGAGCAGATTGTTGAAGCTGCACAAGCAGGTGTTAACGGTTACATTGTAAAACCTTTTACCGCAGGAACTTTAAAAGAGAAATTAGATAAAATCTTTGAAAGGTTAGATTAAATAAGGGCGACCGTATGTCTAGTTCAAACATGAATTTGATTAATTTAGAACAGGCTAAAGAACTTGTTGCCCTTTTAGAGAAGGGAGATAAGCAAAAAGCTAATGAAAATTTTGTTAACTTAGCTGAACCTCTTAAAACTGAGCTTTTTGCGGAGATAGGCAAACTGACGCGTCAGTTGCATGACTCTATGAATAAATTTTCCGATGATACTAATATTCAGAGTTTAAAAGATGTTGATTTCGATGATGCTCAA
The DNA here is from genome assembly GCA_002341165.1 of Shewanellaceae bacterium UBA2521. Taxonomy (GTDB): domain Bacteria; phylum Pseudomonadota; class Gammaproteobacteria; order Enterobacterales; family Shewanellaceae; genus UBA2521. The sequence goes on along the minus strand of DDNL01000049.1, from coordinate 6,799 downwards.
GAGGGCTTAAGTTATGTGATTCGTATCACTGAAGAAGCGGCCAATAAGACTATGGATTTAGCTGAAAAAGTCCATCCTCTCGCAGTGGATTTACAGATTAAGCTTGATCAGTTTGTACCTATATGGAAAAAATTACTTGCTCGAGAGATTGATGTCTCTCAATTTCAGAAGTTATGTCGTGAAATTAATCTGTACTTTGATCAAGTGCAAAAAACAGCGGTAGAAATTACTTCTCTTACTAACGATATTGTTCTTGCTCAGGGGTTTCAAGACTTATCTGGGCAGGTTATTAAACGCACGATAGATATGATTGAAGAAGTACAAAATAATCTAATAGATATATTAAAAATTTTTGGTGATGTCACATCTACACCTGTACAAGAAGAGAAAAAAATCATCCCTGGCACTAAAGCTGAGGGCCCGATTGTTAATGCTGAGAAACGTGATGATGTAGCTCAAAATCAAGATGAAGTAGATGATTTACTGTCTAGTTTAGGCTTTTAACGGCACATCAGGAAGGTTGTATGGATCTTGATGAAGATATTCTACAGGATTTTTTGGTTGAGGCAGGAGAGATAATCGAGCTTTTGCAAGAGCAGATTGTCGAGCTTGAAAACAACCCAGAAGATGGCGACTTATTGAATGCTATCTTCCGTGGATACCATACGATTAAAGGTGGTGCCGGATTTCTTGGTATTACGCCTATGGTGGATATATGCCATGGCGCAGAAAACCTTTTCGATTTACTCCGCAGTGGCAAAGTTGAAGTTTCTCCTGAATTAATGGATGTGATCTTACAGGCAACAGATGTAGTCACCATTATGTTTGGCCAGCTACAAGAACGAGAGGAAATTCAACCCGCCGATCCCCAAATTGTTTCAGATCTACATCGTTTAGCAGGTCTTGATGAAGCTCCGCCTGCATCAGCAGCTCCGCCTGCAGAAGCAGCACCGGCTGCAGAAGCAGCTCCTGCGGCATCAGAAGGTGACTCGAGCGTCGATGAAATGAGCGCGGAAGAGTTTGAAGCGCTTCTTGATGGTTTGAAAGATAGCCCAGTTGAAGCCGAAGCAGCGCCTGAAGCCGAAGTAGTATCTGAAGCTGAAACCAGCTCTGGAACGGATGAAATTACAGACGAAGAGTTTGAAAGTATGTTAGATGATTTACAAGGTGAACCATCCGATTCTGAGCCTAGCGAGCAAGAGGAGGCAGCATCAGAAAGCGAAGAAGCTCCAGCACCTGTAGCAGAAGATGCACCAGAACCTGCGCCAGAAGAAGCGCCAGCACCTGTAGCAGAAGAAGCTCCAGCACCTGCAGCCGCTCCAGCAAAAAAAGAAACAAAGCCTGCCAAACCTAAAGAAAAAGAGGGGCCTGTTGAAACTGTAAGGGTCGATACAGCAAGGCTTGATAGTATTATGAATATGGTCGGTGAATTGGTACTTGTGCGCAACCGCCTTATCTTATTAGGCAATGAATACAGTGATCAAGCCTTGAATACAGCTTTAGCAAACTTAGATTTAGTCACGTCAGATCTGCAAGGTGCAGTGATGAAAACGCGCATGCAACCTATTAAGAAAGTATTTGGGCGCTTTCCGCGAGTTGTACGTGATTTATCACGTAGTTTGAAGAAAGAAATTACTCTAGAGCTTGAAGGTGAAGAAACAGATTTAGATAAAAACTTAGTTGAAGCTTTAGCTGATCCATTGGTTCACTTAGTTCGAAATTCCGTTGATCATGGTATTGAAATGCCTGATGTTCGAGAAGAAAACGGTAAACCTCGAATGGGTAAAATCGTCCTCGCAGCATCTCAAGAAGGTGACCATATTCTCTTGAGTATTGTTGACGATGGAGCGGGTATGGATCCAGATAAACTCAAGGATATTGCTGTTGAGCGTGGTGTTCTAGATAGAGATGCAGCCGATAGAATGAGCGATACGGATGCTTATAATTTAATCTTTATGGCAGGTTTTTCAACGAAAACAGAAATCTCTGATATTTCTGGCCGTGGTGTAGGTATGGACGTTGTGAAAACAAAGATTAATCAGCTCAACGGTATTTTACAGATTGACTCAGCTTTAGGTAAAGGGACGAAATTAGAGATTAAAGTGCCTTTGACTTTGGCTATTATGCCTACTTTGATGATTATTATTGCCAGCCGTCCGTTTGCTTTACCTCTATCTGGAATCAGTGAAATATTTAACCTTGATTTAGATCAGATCAATGTTGTGAATGCTCAAATGACTGTGATTGTGCGCAATAAAGCGATTCCTGTCTTTTATTTAGATGAATGGCTCGCTACAGATATTGACTTGATTGAAGGTATTTTTACACACGGTAGAGTGGATAGACCTAAAAAAGGACATGTTGTTGTTGTCCAGGTCGGTATGCAGTCGATAGGACTTGTGGTGGACTCGTTAATTGGGCAGCAAGAAGTGGTGATTAAGCCTCTAGGTGCTTTGTTAAATAAAGTGCCAGGTATGTCAGGGGCAACGATTACTTCGGACGGAGGGATCGCGCTTATTTTAGATGTGCCTGTGTTAATTAAGTTTTATACCAAACCAGGTAATCATCATAATAAAGAGCTTGCTAAAAAGCTTATGACGCATGGTTATCGCCACGGTGGTAGCAAGACATGTTGCGTTCCTCAGCCTGATGTAGCAGTACAAGAGCAAGATGATGAGCAGGAGCAAGTTGCTGATGAAAGTGAAGGCGCTGAGGCGCAAGAGTCTGAAGGTGGGACAGTTGAAGGTAGTAGTGAAGAGTAAGGTTGCAGGCTTATTCGGTAGACAATAAAATAGAGGATATAAAAATGCCAGTTAATGTTTTAATTGTGGATGACTCCAAATTTTTCAGAGCTCGCCTGATTGAGCTGCTGGAGTCGGACTCCGATATCAAGGTTGTAGATACAGCAGAAAATGGCAAAATTGGGGTACAAAAAGCTGCAGAGGTAAAACCTGATGTAATTGTGATGGATATCGAAATGCCAGAAATGAATGGTATTGATGCTACGCGAGAGATCATGTCAAAAACACCTTGTCCTATTTTAATGTTTTCATCTTTAACTCATGAAGGTGCACAAGCTACACTCGATGCGCTTGCAGCAGGCGCTGTTGATTTTATGCCGAAGAAGTTTGATGAAATTGCCGGCGATGATGCCTCCCAAGTTTCTAAAATTTTGCAAGATAGGATCTATGCTTTAGCTAAAGGTGCAGGGTCTGCAAGCTTACCTAAACCTGCACCTCTTAAGGAGAAGACCAGTGTTCCGGCAAGTTTTAATATGCATAATCCTCCACGCAAAGCGACAGGCAAAAAATATAAAATGCTTTTGATTGGTACTTCTACAGGAGGACCTGCGGCATTACAAGTTGTCTTACAAGAGTTACCTGCGGACTTTCCCTATCCTATTTTATTGATACAACATATGCCAGCTGCGTTCACTCCTGCTTTTGCAACGCGTTTAAATGGCTTATGCAACATAGGTGTTAAGCATGCTGAACATGGTATGAAGGTTGAAGCGGGGTGTGCTTATTTAGCACCAGGCGGTATGCAAATGGTGCTTAAAAAGGCCGGTGCTAACTATACTCTTGATGTCAGTGATGCTAATCCTGATTTAGTCTATAACCCTTCTGTTGATGAGACTTTTGCATCTGTGGCGCGCGTCATTGGTGGAGATATTTTGTCTGTGATTTTAACAGGTATGGGTGCTGATGGTTGTGAGGGAGCGCGAGAGTTGAAAGAGAAGGGTGCCACAGTGTGGGCACAAGATGAAGCAAGCTGCGTGGTGTATGGCATGCCGCATGCGGTTGCAAGTGCGGGTGTCTCATCGCACTCTATTAAGCTTGAAGCGGTGGCATCTTGTATCATGATGGAGATTAAAGGTTAACCATAAAAGCGAGGTGTAACAGAGTACCCATAAAAGAGGTATGATTTTTGCTTTGTAAAGTGTATAGAGTGGATTGAGGTTAGCTTTTAAATTAAACAAAGGACTGTCAACCGAGTGATAGAGTTTCTATTGCTTTAGATTCTGATAACGTAAGAGGCAATGTGGTTGAAAGTCTGGGCAGTTGCAAATCAGAAAGGTGGAGTTGGTAAAACAACAACAGTCATTAATTTAGCTGGCGTTGCACTGAAAGAAGGCAAGCGCGTTCTGGTTGTGGACACTGATCCTCATTCCTCGCTAGGTTATTACTTAGGCCTTGATGCTGATCGCTTAGAGACTTCACTTTTTGATCTATTTAAATCACATGAAAATCTTACAGGTGATTTAGTCAAACAAGCTATTGTTCATTTACCTGTTCTTGGTCTTGATATTCTTCCTGCAAACATTGGTTTATCCGTTATTGATCGGGCAATGGGACAAGATGCAGGTATGGGATTAGTACTCAAACATGTACTGAAGTTTTTAGAAGGGCGTTATGACCTTGTTTTGATTGATTGTCCACCTATTTTAGGTGTGCTGATGGTCAATGCTTTAGCTGCATGTGAGTTGATTGTTGTTCCAGTACAAACCGACTTTCTTGCTTTAAAAGGGCTAGAAAGAATGATTAAAACTTTAGTTCTTATGGGGAAAACGCAGCATATTGAGTATCGACACTTGATTGTGCCTACGATGTTTGATCGGCGTAATCAAATCAGTTTTACAGCTCTTGAATACTTGCAAAATGAGTTTCAAAGTCATCTTTGGGATCGCGTGATTCCTATCGATAATAGTTTTAGAAATGCAAGTATGTCCCATTTACCCTTGACGCATCTTGCGGGTAGTTCGCGAGGTGCTCGGGCTTACAGCCTCTTATTTTCAGAGTGCATGAGCAAGGAGGGTGGTCATGTCAACCGAAGCTGATAAAGAAGTATTCAATTTTTTTAATACACTATTGAATACGGAAACATCAGATTCTGTGCTCGATGAAGAGAGCGATTCTGCTACATCACAAGCAGCACAGTCCACTTCTGAAACGGAAGAAACCGCGGAACAAGAGCCACAAGTAGAATCTGAAACTTCAACCCTTTCAGATGCAGAAACTGAAGATGCCGAAATAGTCGAAGAGCCAGCCCCTGAGGTGCTGGCCCAAGAGGTAAAGCCTTTAACCGAGTCAGAGGAAACGACTCAGACTCTTCCATCTGAAGATGAAACCATTACAGAAAGTACGGATCAGGCCGAAGAAGTAGATGAACCTTCACCAGATGTTGAGACTGCTGATGATGCGCCTGAGTCGAATCAAACAGATATGGAATCCGTATCATCGGAAGCTGAAACAGGTGATCAAGTCGATCAGACAACAGATGAAGCGCCGCATCAACAAGAGTCAGCCAATGTTACGGAAGATATATCAAGCTCTGGAGCCTCTACTGAAGAAGTTGAAGATCATACTGAAGCCCTTGAAAAAGCAAGTGCTGAAATGGAAGCCCATTTGGAATCCAGCTCGGAATTACCTGAAGAAGCTGATGAGACAAGTCAAGAAAGCTTGGCAGAACCCGCAAGCAACGATCAAGAGATTACAGAAGAAAGCAATACAGACTCAGAAGTCGATGCAACAGACGCCGTTGTGGGCACAGAGAATGGCTCGGAAGCTGAACAAGTCACCACGGATCAAGAAGAGCCTGTTGCAGAGCAAGAAGATGAGCATCATATTGCAGAACCTGATGCAAAATCCGATCTTGTTGAGTTACCTGATACAGCGGATGTTGAAGAAGCTGAGATATCTAATGAACAATCCTCACCTGATCAGGAAGCAGATGAAGCATCTGTTACTGATACTACTTCAGAAAGTGAAGCTGATGATGCGCTTTCTGCAAGCGAAGATCAAGAACTTTCAACTATGGATGGCAATGACGCGTTACAAAATCAAGAGCAAGATGCAAGCGTTTCGCCCCAGGTTTCTGATGAAGTAGATACGCCTTCAGACTCAACTCAAGTTGAAGTACAAGAAGAGTTGATTGAAGAAGTTGTAGTTGAAGAAATCGTTGAGGAAATTTCTGAAGTTGAAGAGTCGGTGGCTATGTCTTCTGCAACCCCTTCAGAAATACAAGCTGAAGCTGAAACTGAAGCTGAAGCAGAAGCAGAAGCAGAAGCAGAAGCAGAAGCAGAAACTGAAGCCGAAACAGAAGCAGAAGCTGAAACTGAAGTAGAAGCAGAAGCAGAAGCTGAAGCAGAAGCTGAAGCTGAAGCTGAAGCCGAAACAGAAGCCGAAACTGAAGTAGAAGCCGAAACAGAAAATGAAGCCGAAAATGAAGCCGAAGCAGAAACTGAAGTAGAAGCTGAAGCAGAAGCCGAAACTGAAGCAGAAGCTGAAGCTGAAGCCGAAACAGAAACTGAAGCAGAAACTGAAGTAGAAGCTGAAGCTGAAACAGAAACTGAAGCAGAAGCTGAAGCTGAAGCCGAAACTGAAGTAGAAGCTGAAGCAGAAGCTGAAGCAGAAGTCGAAACTGAAGCCGAAACTGAAGCCGAAGCCGAAACTGAAGCTGAAGCTGAAACGCAATCCCAGTCTCAAGTTGAATCTAATATTGAATACTTAGCTCAATCAGAAGTGATGGTTAAAGTTGCTGAAGCAGAAGCTTTAGCAGAGGAAGTCATTGCAAAAGTTGCTGAAATTGATTCGTTAGCTAAGGCCATGATCTCCAAAATTGTTGAAGCAGAAAATTTAGCTCAACAAGGGAAAGAAGGCGATAAAGCAACAGAAGAACCCCTCGATGAATCAGTAGAAGCTCCCGAAGAATCAGCAGTAGAAGCAGAAGAAGTAGCAGAAGACATTGCAGAAGAAGAAGCTGTAGAAGACATTGCAGAAGAAGCCGTAGAAGATATTGC
>DDNL01000028.1:864-22619 GCA_002341165.1 Shewanellaceae bacterium UBA2521 | reverse complement strand
TTACACAGGTGCGTGGATTGAAACGTGGAGTTGAGTTTATATCGTCCTCGGCTTTGTGTCGCACCTTACACAGGTGCGTGGATTGAAACATGCAAGGCACGCATGCGTATAGCACCGCTGCTCGTCGCACCTTACATAGGTGCGTGGATTGAAACGCAAACTACCAGGTACCATTCGTTTAGTCGTTGGTGTCGCACCTTACATAGGTGCGTGGATTGAAACCGCATAGGCATTTGTCGCTAATGAATGGGTGCAGTCGCCCCTTACATAGGTGCGTGGATTGAAACATTGTGGTTATGATCCTCCACAATTTGCTGGCATGTCGCACCTTACATAGGTGCGTGGATTGAAACCCGCCCTGATTGTATCGCCCGAAATTGACAGGATGTCGCACCTTACACAGGTGCGTGGATTGAAACTATAGAAACATACTTGATAATGCGGTATCAGAAAGTCGCACCTTACACAGGTGCGTGGATTGAAACTATCAAGCTCAGTAACGGGAACTAATATGGCACGTCGCACCTTACACAGGTGCGTGGATTGAAACAGTCGGTCTTTCACACATTTCTAGCATATCGGCGGTCGCACCTTACACAGGTGCGTGGATTGAAACACCCCTTATAAGGTCGGCAGCAGCGTTGGAAGATGTCGCACCTTACACAGGTGCGTGGATTGAAACACATAGATTATTTGAAAGATGATATTCAGCGGTTGTCGCACCTTACACAGGTGCGTAAGTTTTTTCTTAATCTGAAGTGTCGTCTTTGTTGTTTTTCTTCGTCGATTTTCTGTTGGCGTCGCGTTTTTTGAGTTCGCGTTTTTTCTTATGCACTACGGCGTTTAGCAGTTTTTCGGCCGGAGTGAGTGTGTCTTGGTTACGCTCTTGGGTCTGTTCTTCTTTGCTTTCTTCTTTGCTTTCTTCTTTGCTTTCTTTTTTATTTCCTTTTTTAGTTTCTTCTTCACTTTCTTCTTCACTTTCTTCTTCACTTTTTTTTGTGCTTGCTTTTGTACTTTTTTTCTTACTCTCTTTTTTAGTCTCTTTTTTAGCAACTTTTTTTGATACTTTTTTGCTTTCTTTTTTATTTTCTTGCTCAAGATTTTTATCGGTATCTTTTTCAAGATCTAGCTCTTGATCCAGATCTTGATCAAATGCTTTTTGCTTACTTTCTTTTTTACTCTCTTTTTTACTTTCTTTTTTTAATTCTTTCTTTAATTTTTTTCTGATTTGTTTTTCGGTTTCTTGCTGCGTGGGCAGATCTAAAGTAGATCGGTCGAGCTTTAGTTCTTCTAATTTAAGCTCTTCAAGAATAAGTTCTTCTAAAGTGGGTTGAGTAGGTAAAGCAGTTAGGGGTTCTGTGGTGTCGCTTTGCGGCTCAAAGATTTCCATTAAGGCCTTGCTGACTTCTGCGCCCGACAAAATAATGTACCACATGATATAAATCCAAATAAAAAGCAGCGGGATCACACCTAATGTACCGTACACCACCCAATACATAGGAATGTAAAGCACATAAATATTGAATATATATTGCGTGGCTTCAAACACGAGGCTTGCACCCAAAGCGCCGATCGCAGCATAGCGAAATGGCACACTTTTATTTGGCACAAACATATACAAAATCACAAAGATAATAAAAGCAAAAACAATGGACAGTAGATCAAACAGAATAAACTGGAGTGAATCTAAAAAGTGCATCTCATCGCCTGCTGAGGCCAAAAAGGTGTTACTGATTACAATACTGCTTGCAATTAAAATTGGCCCTAGAGTCAAAACCGTCCAGTACGTCATAAATTTAACAATAAATCTGCGGGGCGCTTTGACCTCAAAGATATCATTGAGCGCATTATCCACCGCAGACATCAGAATAAAAGATAACAGCATCAGCACCACTAAACCCCATATGCTCAGCTTGGATGCATTGCTTAAAAAAACCTCTAGATGATGCTGCACCACTTCACTAGCATTAGGCACAAAGGTTTTGTACACCAAAGATTCAAAATTGGAGTAAATCTCTTGAAATATAGGAAAAACAGATAAAACCGAGATCACCACCGAAAGCAAAGGTACAATAGATAACAAGGTTACATAAGCCAAATAACCAGAGCGTATTTTCAGGTTATCTTTTGCCACACTTTTGAAAACAATCTTGCTTACACGTATTGCAACAGGAATAAAGTCTGACACCACAGCGCTCTCATTTAGCTTGCTCTATGTTCAGGTATCGGCTTGAACTAAAAAATCATTGAAAAATTAATGTGGTGATAGGGCTTCATATGATTGATATTGAATAAAATCAAAGCTAACTCGTTGAAAGTTACACTCTAAAAACAAAATGTGTTAAAATTAATGAAAAACATATTTCCGAGAATATCCCATGTCCAGAACAGGCACTCTTTTTATTATCTCTGCGCCAAGCGGTACCGGCAAAAGTACTCTACTGACCCACGTCATTGGTCTTAATCCACAAAAACGCATGCTTTCTGTTTCTCACACATCAAGAGAAGCCCGTAAAGGTGAACAACACGGTGTAGAATATTACTTTATCTCTGCTGAAGACTTTAAAGAGCGGATTGAAAAAAGCGAGTTTGTTGAATGGGCTGAGGTTTTTGGCAACTATTATGGCACCTCTAAAACAGCCATTGAAAAAATTCTGCTTCAAGGTAAAGATGTCTTTTTAGATATTGACTGGCAAGGTGCGCAGCAGCTCAAGAAAGTTATCCCTAATGTGACCACTATCTATATTCTCCCGCCTTCTAAGACCGTCTTATATAGTCGTTTACAAGGACGCGATTTAGATGCAACCGATGTGGTTGAGCATCGTATGGATGAAGCGGTTAAAGAAATGTCGCATCATACTGAATATGATTACGTCATCATCAACGATGATCTAGAGCAAGCAAAGCTTGAAATTCAAAGCATTGTTATGAGTAAAAGACTACAACGTCCTTATCAGATCGAAAAACACCATGATTTGATCAAAAAGTTGTTGGAAGAATAGAATTTATAAGGTAAAATTTAAGTCATTTTGTTAAATTATTTGGGAGTTGTCTTATGGCACGTGTCACAGTAGAAGATGCAGTTAAAAAAATAGGAAATCGTTTCAACCTTGTACTTGTTGCTGCTCGTCGTGCGCGTCAAATCAGCACTGAAGGCAAGGAACCCCTCGTAGAAGAGCAAAACGATAAACCAACCGTGATTGCTCTGCGAGAAATTGAAGAAGGCTTAGTCACTCAAGAAACGCTTGATCACGATGATCGTATCGCAATGAGACAAAAAGAAGTTGCTCAAATTGAAGCTGAAACTGTTCTTATGGAAAGGCAAAGAGGCCTGTAAGACGAGAGGACTTCAGCTTTGTACCTGTTTGAAACCCTAAAAAAGTCAGTAGCAAGCTACTTACCGACTCAACAGGTAGAAAAAATTCAAGAAGCCTATATCGTTGCTCGTCATGCTCATGACGGGCAAACGCGCTCTAGCGGCGACCCTTACATTACCCATCCAGTTGCTGTTGCTCATATCCTCGCTGATATGCGCCTTGACCATGAAACCATTATGGCGGCTTTACTCCATGATGTGATTGAAGACACAGAAGCCACAGCAGAAGATCTACAAGAGCAATTTGGCGAAGTCGTTGCCATGCTGGTTGAAGGTGTATCGAAACTCGACAAGTTAACCTTCAAAGACAAACAAGAAGCTCAAGCAGAAAACTTTCGCAAAGTCATTTTAGCTATGGCGAAAGATATCCGCGTGATCTTAATTAAGCTTGCTGATCGCACGCACAACATGCGGACACTCGAGTCACTCAAGCCTGAAAAAAGACGGCGTATTGCTCGTGAAACCCTTGAGATTTATGCACCAATTGCCAACCGCTTAGGTATTCATAACATTAAAAATGAGTTAGAAGATTTAGGTTTTCAAGCTTATTATCCAATGCGTTATGGCGTGCTCAAAAAAGTAATTCATCAGTCTAAAGGCAACAAAACCGAACTCACTGAAAATATTTTGCATCATATCAAAGAGCATTTACAGCTCGCCAAAATTGATGCCGCAGTTTTTGGACGAGAGAAAAATCTCTACTCCATCTACAACAAAATGCGCAAAAAAGAAATTCAGTTTCAAGATGTCATGGATATTTATGCCTTTCGGATCATCGTAGACGATATCGATTTGTGTTACCGCGCCTTAGGTGCAATGCATAGCTTGTACAACCCTAAACCTGGTCGATTTAAAGATTATATTGCCATTCCCAAAACAAACGGCTATCAATCTTTACATACTTCATTGATTGGACCGCATGGCGTACCGATTGAAATTCAAATTCGCACCTATGACATGAACAAAATGGCCGACGAAGGCGTAGCTGCACATTGGCTCTATAAAAACGGAGAATCCAAACAAATTAGCACGACCTCTCAATTGCGCGCACAAAAGTGGATGCAAACCTTGCTCGAGCTGCAACAAAGCGCCGGCAGTACTTTTGAATTTATAGAGAATGTAAAAAGCGATCTCTTTCCAGAAGAAATTTATGTGTTTACACCTGAAGGTCGCATTTTGGAACTGCCTGTAGGTGCAACGCCTGTAGACTTTGCCTACCATGTGCATACCGACATAGGCCACAGCTGTATTGGTGCTCGCGTAGATAGACAAGCCTACCCTTTGAGTCAGGCTTTGGTTTCAGGGCAAACAGTCGAGATTATGACGACAAAAGGAGCGCGCCCTAATGCTGCATGGATGAACTTTGTTGTCACAGCTAAAGCACGTTCTCGTATCCGCAGCATGCTCAAAACCCTTGAGAACAGTGATGCGCTCGCTTTGGGTACTCGCTTACTCAACCATGCTTTAAATCCAAGAAAAATTACTGACTTTGCTCAAGAACAAATTCAGAAAATGGTTGAAGATACGCAGCACGAAAGCTTTGATGATTTACTGATTCATATCGGTCTAGGTAATATCATGAGCATGCTCATTGCACAGCGACTGCTCAACGACACGCTGGTGACCTCTACGGAACAAAGTTTACCTATTCTCGGTGCCGAAGGTTTGCTGGTGAGCTTTGCCAAATGTTGTCGTCCTATACGCGGCGATACCATTATTGCTCACGTAAGTCCTGGTAAAGGTTTAGTGGTACACATGGAAAGCTGTGCGAATATCCGAGGCTACCAAACTGAACCCAGCAAGTATATTCAAGTACAGTGGCAAGATTCGGATAAAGAAGCTGAATATCAAACCAATCTCAGAATTGAATTGATGAACCATCAAGGCGCATTGGCTAAAATCACGAAAGTGATTTCTGATAGTAAAGCCAATATCCATAGTCTCAGTACTGAAGAGAAAGAAGGTCGTGTGTATGTGATTCATTTGCTCATCAGTGTGCGTAACCGCATTCACTTAGCGCAAATTATCAAGCGGATTAAGATATTATCTGAAATTTTAAAAGTCGCTCGCATTAAAAGCTAAAGCCTGCTTATAGGTTTGCTAAGTCTCTTCTTTTCTAATTCAATGATATACACAAAAATATATATCATGTATGATTCAACCGCATAATTAAATAAATATAAGTGATGTCTCCACTTCAAAAGAATATAGATATTTTATTTAAAAAAATGAAATTGAGTCTGCTTATCATGACACCAAGATAATGCATCTCTACACATCATATTCCTTGATTTTCAAACACTTTTTAACTGAATAGCACAAGGCATTACCGCTCTATTTTAAATCTATTGCAATATACTTTTGATAAGCATTCAATAAATAATTGATACGCTTTGATTATACTGAGATATAAATAAAGGTTTGAAGCATAACAATACTTAACAAAATAAAGTACTTGAGCATTTAACCGTGATATAATTGAACTTTATTCAACTTTTTTAACCCTTTATGTTGGTTGCAGGTATATTATGTCTCCTGAACGCTTTGAGCGCATTACAGCCATGCTAAACAATAGACAAGTCGATCTCACCGTCTGCTTAGAAATGGTGCATAAATCAAACAACTTAGCTGCTATCGTAAGAACAGCAGATGCTGTAGGCGTGCATCAAGTGCATACGATTTGGCCACAAAAAAAAATGCGTATTTCGGGCCATACTGCAACAGGTAGCCAAAAATGGGTCGATATCCAAGCCCACACATCGACAGATGAAGCCATTGCTCAGTTACGTACGCAAAATATGCAAATTGTCGTCACTCATCTATCTGATGCATCCGTTGATTACCGCTCTATTGATTATACCAAGCCGACGGCTATTTTAATGGGACAAGAAAAACACGGCATTACAGAAGAAGCACTTGAGCAAGCTGATCATCAGGTGATCATTCCTATGGTGGGTATGGTGCAATCTTTGAATGTCTCTGTTGCTACAGCACTGATCTTATATGAAGCGCAACAGCAGAGAAAAAAGGCACAGATGTACGGTGCATGTCAGCTCAATGAGGCAACCTGCCAACGTATACTTTTTGAAGGCGGCTACCCTATTTTTTCCGAAGTCTGCCGCAGAAAGAAACTTCCTTATCCTCTTATTGATGAGACAGGACAGATTCAAGCACCGGAAAGTTGGTGGCAAGCATTACAACAAGCTAAATAAGCTTATAAAGCGGTGAAATACCCCCTTAAATAAAGGTGAAGTTTCACATCAGATTTCCTCATTCTTATTCGAAGTCATACTATACTTAAATTGACTCATTGCAATCAAAGCAAATATGAAGTCATACAATGAGGTTCATAGTATGGACGAAAACATCAAATCTCCGCTACATATGCTTAACCACTGGGTGAAGCATAAAGGTAGTGAGATTTATTTGCGTCAGCCGATCAATGGTGTTTACATAAATTTCACTTGGCGCCAAGTCAAGCAGCAAGCAGAGCAAATTGCTGGAGCACTTAGGCACTTGGGTTTTAGACCCGGTGAGAATATTGCTATTCTCTCAAAAAACTGTGCTGAGTGGTTTATTACTGACCTTGCACTGATGATGGGCGGATACGTGAGCGTGCCTATCTATCCCACAGCCAATGCTAATACCATTCAATATATTTTAGAGCACAGCGAATCCCGTGCTATTTTTGTAGGCAAGCTCGATAGCTGGAAAGAACAAGCAACAGCTATTGGCAGTGAAGTCATGCGCTTATCTATGCCTTATGAAACCATGGAAAGTCAGTATCACTGGCCGCAATTGATCAATCTTGGACAGCCTTTAACCAATTATGCGATGCCTTCAATGGAAAGCATCATGACCATTATTTATACCTCAGGTAGCACAGGATCACCTAAAGGTGCTGTGCACAGTTATAGCAGCTATAGCTGGGCTGCAACAGCCATTACCCAAGATTTAAATACACTAGAAGAAGATAGGTTTTTGTCTTATTTACCTCTGTCTCACATTACCGAGCGAGTTTATATAGAAGGCACTTCTATCTATTCAGGATGTACGGTCTGTTTTACGGAAACACCTAAAACTTTTATTACCGATTTAAAAAGAGCTTCTCCTACTCTTTTTGTTTCTGTACCCAGACTATGGACACTGTTCCAGAAAAACACCATAGAGCAAGTAGGTTTGAGTAAACTTAACCTTCTTTTATCTATACCTATTGTGCGCTTTTTTGTTGCCCGAAAAATACGTGCTGAACTCGGTCTCAGTGAAGCCCGCATTGTAGGGTGTGGCTCGGCACCTATTGCGCCTTCAACACTCAAGTGGTACCAAAGAATAGGTTTAAATATTTCTGAAGCTTGGGGTATGACAGAAAATAGTGCTTACGCCATCATTAATCACCCTTTCAAGTCGAGTAAAATCGGATCTGTTGGACATGCTGGCATCGGCTGTGAAATCAAAGTTGTTGAAGGTGAGCTGTTATTTCGTAGTTTAGGCTTGATGATGGGATACTATAAACAACCTGAAGCAACCTCCGCTTGCTTTGATGATCAAGGCTTCTTCCGCACTGGAGATTGTGCCAAAATCGATAATGAACAATATGTTTATATTACAGGTCGCATTAAAGATAACTTTAAAACCTCTAAAGGCAAATATGTAGCGCCTGTAGCGATTGAAAAGCAACTGCTCAAAAATGATCACATTGAATTAACCTGTGTCATTGGCACAGGACTTAATTATCCTATATCTTTAGTGCAATTGACCGAAGCCGCTGAAAAGGGGCGTAAAGAAGATGTAAGACTTTCTCTTAAAAGCACATTGGAGCACATTAACAATGAGCTTGAATCGCATGAGATTTTAGGTGGCATCATGATTGTTAAAGAGAAGTGGGACATCGACAACGACGCACTCACACCCACACTCAAGATTAAACGCCACGTCTTAGAAAAGCGTTACCTCAAGCGCGTTGAGCATTTACGCGGTTGGACTATCGTTTGGGAAGAAGACATGTAGGTGTGCGTCATATCAAGTCCTCCACCTCATTTTTTTATCTTTTCATGCACTTTTGTATACTTTATCTCAATCAAATCAAGCTTATCGAGCACTTTACTTATGATTTATAGAAGCTTCTTGAACTTAGACGCATCATATATTGAATCACAGAAGATAAACCTGCTAAGATAAAAAAAAAGAAAAGTGAAGGTAATCATGTGTTAGCTATTGAAAATCATAACATTACGCAGCTCAAAGGTGTAGGTGATAAAGTCGCTCAAAGGCTACAGAAATTAAATATTTACACCATTGAAGATCTTATTTTTCACTTGCCTAAACGCTACCAAGATAGAACGCGTATTACACCTATTGCGCATCTCACTGTAGGGCAACATGTGAGTATAGAAGCAACAATTATATCCGCTTCTGTGATTCAAGGCCGCCGACCTATGTTATGTGTTCAAGTGCAAGATGATTCAGGTCAAGCAACTTTGCGTTTCTTTCATTTTTCTATGCAACAACACCAATCTTTTCAAAGAGGGCGACGGCTTCGTGCTTTTGGAGAAGTGCGTTATGGTCACCAAGGTTTAGAATTGATCCACCCAGAGTATCATCTAGATACCGATACACAACCCTTGCCTCTAGAAGCTTACCTCACACCTATTTATGCCACGACAGATGGTTTGAAGCAACTGAGTTTACGCAAACTTATCGAGCAAGCCCTCACTTGGCTTACGATAAATCCTTTACCAGAGCTCTTACCCAAAGGTGCTCAGCCTCATGCTTTAAGTTTGCAAGAAGCACTTATGTTGCTCCACCAGCCTCCTGCTGATATGTCGATCTCTTTACTTGAAGCAAGACGTCATCCAGCGCAGCAAAGACTGATTATAGAAGAGTTACTGGCACACAGCTTAAGCTTAAGAAAACTCAAACAAAAAAATACCCAACAGCAAGCTTACCCCATGCCTGATCAAGCTCAAGCACAACAGTTGATCGACACCTTTTTGTCTCAGCTCCCCTTTTCCATGACACAAGCTCAGCAACGTGTGTGCACTGAGATTCAGCAGGATCTGACTCAAAGCTACCCTATGATGCGACTCGTTCAAGGCGATGTAGGTTCAGGCAAAACACTCGTCGGTGCTGTAGCTGCGCTCTGTGCTATCAGCCAAGGGTATCAGATTGCTTTTCTTGCTCCAACAGAGCTGCTTGCTGAACAACATCTCTTTAATTTTTCCAAATGGTTTACACCCTTAGAGATTGAAGTGGCTTGGCTCTCGGGTAAGCTCAAAGGTAAAGCACGTCAGCACACCTTAGACGCCATAGCTCAAGGCCAAGCAAAACTGATTGTAGGCACGCATGCGATATTCCAAGAAGCTGTGATCTACCATAACCTCGCTTTGATTATTATTGACGAACAACATCGCTTTGGCGTTCAGCAACGTCTCTCGTTAAAGAAAAAAGGTGACAGCTTAGCCTATCAGCCACATCAACTCATTATGACAGCGACACCTATTCCCAGAACATTGGCCATGACTGCCTATGCAAATTTAGATACATCTGTTATTGATGAGCTTCCACCCGGACGTACGCCTATCACAACCGTTGCAATCCCCGAAACACGTCGCGACGCTATATTACAACGCATTCAAAATGCGGTTTCACAAGATAAAAGACAGGTCTATTGGGTGTGCACTTTAATCGAAACCTCTGATGTGCTCGAGTGCCAAGCCGCTGAAGATACAGCCATGATGCTCAGTGAGCAACTACAAGGTCTCACAGTAGGCTTAGTGCATGGTCGTATGAATAGCCAAGACAAGCAGCGGACTATGGATCAATTCAAACAAGGAAAGATCGATCTTTTAGTGGCGACCACTGTGATTGAGGTCGGTGTCGATGTACCTAATGCAAGCCTTATGATCATAGAAAACCCAGAACGTCTTGGACTCGCACAGCTGCATCAACTTAGAGGACGCGTAGGTCGTGGCTCTATTGAGAGTCATTGTGTTTTACTTTATAAATCACCTTTATCACAGCAAGCGCAGCAGAGACTCAATATTCTTCGAGAAAGCAACGATGGCTTTATCATTGCACAGCGCGATTTAGAATTAAGAGGTCCCGGCGAAGTTTTTGGTCTAAAGCAAACCGGAGCACTCGAGATGCGGGTTGCAAGTTTAACACATGATCATCTCTATATTGATCAAGTGAAACAGCTTGCTGATTATGTCTGCCAGCACGCGCCTGAGCAAAGCGCAGCATTGATCAAAAGATGGCTAGGTATGAAACATATTTATCATCAAAGTTAATACACTCTCATATATTTAACGACTAAACTTTATAAAAGAGGTCTAGATTGATGAAGGTAGAAGTGAATCCATACTATGGATAAATACTCCAAAAATAAATTTGCATTGAGCGCTCTAACCTGTCTGGGTCTAGCACTGCTCGTGATCCTTTTCAGTCTATTTTATGAAACACAACAACCTGTTCCCAATGATCTCAATGCACCGACTTATCCTTTGAAAACATCCGTCAACTTACCAGAGCCACAGTATAAGCCGGCACCTCAAGTCGATATTACAGAGTTACCGCATATTCCGTTGAGTCAAAGCGATTCATATATCACCAGCCTTATTTTCAACATCAGTAATGGCATGAATCTCTCGCCTTACCTCAACAGAGATAACTTCATCCGTAGACTTGTAAACTTTATTGACCATATAGCACAAGGGCAATTACACCACTCAACCAGCCCTACTTTACGACCACAAGAAAAATTTAAACCACACACCATTGATGGTAAACTTTATTTAGATCCTGAAAATTTTCATCGCTACGACTTTTATGCGCATGCTTTGGCAAACATTAACCTTAAAAATTTGTCGCAAATTTATACTATGGTACAGCCTTTACTTAATGAGGCTTTTATCGAGTTAGGTTATCAAGAAAATCAGTTCCATAGTACTTTGCTAAAAGCAATCGATGAAATCATGAAAGCACCTGTTATTCATCAACCTATCGTAGTCAAACACGAGCAAGAAAATTACAAATTTGTTCAACCTGAACTAGAGAGCTTATCACCGATTCAAAAGCTGATGATCCGAATGGGGCCCGAAAATACAACACGTATTCAAGAAAGCCTAAAAGAAATGAGTACTTACCTTGAGCCTTAAGCCAAACGAGACTTTAACTCATCTAAACGTTCCACTGTACCAATATCAGACCAATAGTCTTGAATGACTTCTCCTGATATCTGTTGATGCTCGATCCAGCCTCGCCAAATCTGTGGTATGGGAAATGCGCCCATAGGTGCATCTTGAAACATTTTAGGATCATAAATCCCCATGCCACTAAAAGTAAAAGACTGCTCTTGCTTATTCATGATACGATCACCATCAAGAGAGTAATCACCTTCAGGATTATGTTTAGGGTTAGGTACTAAAAACAAATGTCCCACGTCAATCTCTTTTAACTGTGGTAATCGATCAAAAGGCATCTCACAATAAATGTCACCATTGACGACAAAAAATGGATCGTTGCCTAAAAGTGGTAAGGCTTTAGCGATTCCACCGCCAGTTTCAAGAGCCATGTCCTCTGGTGAATACAAAATCTCAATACCAAACTTTTTGCCATCGCCAAAATAAGATTCAATTTGTGCTCCAAGCCAAGCGTGATTGATGATAACACGCTTAAAACCAGCTTGAACCAGTTTCTCTAAATGAAACTGCATCAATGGTTTGCCTGAAATAGAGACCATAGGTTTGGGACGTTCATCGGTTATCGGTCGCAATCGCTCCCCTCGACCAGCTGCTAAAATCATTGCACTATGCATACCTTCTCCCATGCGGGTTCAACTTTATCGTGCAGCCATATTGAAAAAGACTGCAATTCACCATATGCATCGGCCACTTGCATGACATACTTCAGTGTTAACGGAATATCTTTTAAATAAGTATCTTTGCCATCACGCAAAGATAAACGAGAAAAAATGCCTAAGACCTTGATATGTCTTTGCATTCCCATCATGTCAAACCAAAGTTTAAATGTAGACCAATTTGTCTCTTGATCTACCCAACCTGCTTGAATGAGCTCTTGATAAGCATTTTTCAATAGTGTATCAATGAAATCTTTGTCCCAACAGACATAACAGTCTTTGAGTAACGAAACGAGATCATAGGTTACAGGTCCTACTACAGCACCTTGAAAATCAATAATAGCGGGCTGCCCTTCATGCCACATAATATTTCGAGCATGAAAGTCTCTGTGCACGCCTACTTGCGGTTGCTGTACTGCACAATCGACCAAATAAGTTTTGACTTCTTTGATCATCGTCACTTCATCTTCAGTCAGATCGAATTTTAACAACTGCAAAAGAAACCATTCTTCCATCAAGTCCAGCTCTGCCCTCAACATCGCAGCGTCATATTCAGGTAGAGGGCCTAAAATTGTTTTTTGCACATGACGTACTGCATGAAGGCAGGTCATAGAAGCCTCGTAATAAGACTGCGCATCATGTTCATGAATAAAATCGAATAATTGCTGATCACCTAAATCTGTAAGCCACATAAAACCCTGATCGGTATCTATGGCTTTGACAATAGGTACAATGAGCTGATGTTCTGCATAAGCTTTAGATACGGCAGAGAACAAGTAACTATTTTCTGTATCAGGTGGAGCATCTACAGCGATATAAGTCTTCTTTTCAAAGGTAAATCTGAAGTAGCGACGCGCACTGGCATCACCAGAGATAGGCTCCATAAAACAGGTCTCACCTAACTGTTGTGAAAGCCAAAACTCTAGACCTTTTCTTCTTATATCACTCACAATTCACCTAGCTCTAGAACTTTTATGAAATTTCAATTATGATACTTTTAATTTAGTCTAAAAAGAAAATAGTAGTGTTGAAAATAAAAACAATTTGTTATCTGGCTGCCATGTTTCATAACATAAAACCAACATATAAGGTGCATAGCAGGCAATGAGCACATTTAAATTTGTGAGTTTTGCATGTTGCTTACCTTTTTTCTCTTTTGCGCAACAGTCTCCAAACATAGATAAAACAAAATCTGATGATTGTTATGTTGTAGCACCTGTAGAACCGTATAAGCCATCAAAAAAAATATTAGAAAAAGACACCATTAAGATTCAATCACAAAAGACTGTGGTCAGCATGGACCATAAGGCGAAGTTCCAAGGTAAAGTCTCTTTCACCCAGCGAGATAAAAAAATACAAGCTGATGAAATTACTTACAATAAAAAAAATCAACAAGTTGAAGCAACAGGAAGTATTTTATACCAAGATAAAGATCTTACCGTCAAAGCAGATTCTTTTTCAGGTAATACAGAGACCAAACATGCTGAAATTGAGAACTCACACTATTGGCTCAACAGTAAAAACATTCATGGTCAAGCACAAATTATCGATGTAAAAAACAAGCAAATTAATATGATGGATGCAAGTATTACCTCGTGTCCCGAAAATAACAAAACTTGGAGCTTAAGTGCACGCGAAATCAATCTTGATCAGGATGATGGTTGGGCTGACATATGGTTTTCAAGCCTGAAATTGTACGATGTACCTGTATTGTATCTACCCTACCTTTCTATACCCACTTCCAGAAAAAGAAAATCAGGCTTCTTACCCGCTGAGATAGGAAGTAGTAGTAATGATGGTTGGAACATTACAGCACCTTATTACTGGAACATTGCACCTAACTATGATGCAACACTTACACCTGTCTACGTAAAAAATACAAGTCTATTCTTAAAAACCGAATTCCGCTATCTCTGGCCTTATCATCAGGGCAGCCTTAAACTAGAAGGCATCCATGATAAGAGAGTTTACCTGAACCAAAGAAGGCGTTATGCTCTAGAGTTAAATAGTAAGAGCCACTCAACTCAACATCTGCGTAGTTCTATTGAGTATGCGCAAGTCTCTGATCCGCTGTTTTTTAAGGATTATAATTCAAATATCAAACCTCACTCTACATCACAGCTCAATCGTTCCGGACAAGTCGGTTATTATGCTGAAACCTGGGATCTCGGACTACGTGTACAAAATATTAAGCTTCTAAGAACGGATAACAAGCCTTATCAAGTGTACCCTGAAATGATATATAACTATCGAATTTATGATATCCAAAATAGTAATATTGACTTTGATTTACATACAAATAGTACACTTTTTGTGAGAGATGAAAAACACAAAGAAACCGAAAAGGTAACACGTTTACACCTTGAGCCTGCGCTGACTTTACCTATTATTTCACCTCAAGGTTCATGGATCTCCGAAACAAAACTCTTTTATACTTTCTACGATCAGCCACAGCAAGATCATAAGTCGCAACAAAGGCTGATACCTCAAATCAAGCTCTCTGGCAAACTTGATTTTGAGCGCTATGATAAATTTTTAGATATACCTTATCGTCAAACATTAGAGCCTAAAGTACAATACTTATATCGTCCCTATGTCGACCAAAAGGATATAGGTATTTATGACACAGACTACTTGTCAGATAGCTCAAAATTTCTCTTCCAAGAACGAGACTTTTCTGGGTTAGATCGTATCTCTAATAAGAATCAACTCACAGTGGGTTTAAGCTCTGCTTTTTTTAATCAAAGATCGCAAGAAAAAGCGAGGTTAAGCGTAGGTCAGATCTTTTATTTTAAACAAAAGAAAGTCAGTTTAATCGAAAACGAAACCAAGCAATCAGTAGTAAAAGATAAGTCAAAGTCTTCTTTTGTGATAGAATACTCTATGAATCCGATACGAAACTGGTATTGGAGCAGTAGCGTTGTCTTAGATTCTAAATATGAAAATATTCAGCAAGTCTATACACATATCGATTATCGTTTAGATGAAGCTAACGCAATACAATTGAGCTACCGGTATAAACCCTCGGAAGATAAGACGCAGGTTGTACAACAAACTGGAACACGTATGTTATGGAGCATCACCGATCGTGTGAGTATAGCAGGTACGCATTATTACGATTTAAATATCAATCGTCATATCGAAAGTGTTATAGGCTTACAATACACTTCTTGTTGTTGGGGCGTAGGTGTTAATTATGGTTCTTATCTGAAAAGCCAAATGGATGATTACACCAATAAGTTAAAACCCTATGGCGCAAAAGAAAATAAATTTGGAATCTATTTCTTTATACCCAATATAGGCTCGAAAAAATCCTATACACACAAAATGCTTCAAAACAGTATATACAACTACCGTACGCCTATATACTCAACGAGATAAAATATATTGGTTTTAGTAACCAACAGGAAAATAACTCTAGGAAAGTTTATGTTTTTACGAATGTCTTTATGCTTTATATTGTGGATAGCCTGTACATTAGGCCAAGCTCAGCCACTAGATCGTATCGCTGTTCTCGTAAATGAAAGCGTGATATTAGAAAGTGAAATTAGTATGATGATGGACTCGATCAAACAAAAAAGAAATATCAAAGAAGTTGATCGCGACCTGAAATCACAGATTATTGAGCACCTCATTCTTATCCGTATCCAAATGGAGATTGCCAACCGAGTCGGGCTCAAAATCGGTGATCTACAGCTTGATCAAGCGATACTTCAAATCGCTCAAAACAATCTCAAGGGTCAATCCAGCCTGACTCAAGAGCAGGCCATTGATTTCATCAAGCAGCAAGCTAAATCTCAAAATATGCCTTATGCTATGTATCGTGAACAACTAAGAACCGACTTAACGATACAAGAAATTCAAAGTGCGCATATGCATCAACGTATCCAAATTTCACCTCAGGAAATAGAAGGGTTAGTTAAATTTATTGCCAAAGAAGGTATGAAAACAACACGCTACCACTTACAACACATCCTTCTCACTGTCCCACAGCAAGCATCTGCCAAGCAAGCTGAAAAACTGCAAGCAAAGGCGCAGAAAATGGTCAAAGATTTAAATGCAGGCATGAGTTTTAAGAATCTAGCCATGTCTCAATCTGATGGTCAAGCTGCTCTCAAAGGAGGCGACATGGGTGCTATGACGCTCGATGAAATGCCAAGTCTATTTGCAGAAGCCGTTGAAGGTAAAAAACCTGATGATATCATCGGGCCACTTAAAAGTGGAATTGGCTTCCACATCTTAAAAATCGTCGATCTGCAAAGCCAAGATCAACTTTTTGTACAAGAAGTACGGAGTCGTCATATTTTACTCAAAACATCTCCTATTTTGTCTGACAAAAAAGCAAAAAGTATGTTGAAAAAGTTTGTTGCTCAATCTAAGCAAAATAGTGATGCTTTTGGTGATTTTGCGCGCAAATATTCAGAAGACACTATTTCCGCTACGCAAGGTGGTGATTTAGGATGGAGCGATCCTCAGGTTTATGCACCTGAATTTAAAGCCGCTTTAGAACAACTCAAAATAGGCGAATATAGTCAGCCTTTTAAAACGGCTTTTGGCTGGCATGTGGTACAGCTTCTTGAACGTCGCCGTATGAATGCGCAACAAAAAATTAATACGCAAAAAGCCAGAAATATTCTTTACCGTCGTAAGTTCAACGAAGAGCTACAAATTTGGCTGAATGAAATACGAAATCGCGCTCATGTACGTTACACATTACCGCAGAATATAAAATAAATGGCACGACTACCTCAGATCATCATCACCGCAGGTGAACCTGCTGGTATTGGGCCTGACTTGGTGATTCAAGTCGCACAAAAAACGTGGCACGCACAACTTGTTGTGTGTGCCGATCCTGACTTGCTGAAGCAAAGAGCAAAACAACTAGGCTTGCCTCTTTGCATTGAACTCTATAATGCAGAGCGTAACACACCACATCAACCAGGACATCTGGTCGTCGCACCGATAAAACTTACATCGAGTGTACAAGCAGGCCAGCTTGATAAGCGTCATGGTCATTATGTGGTTGAGATTCTGACTTTCGCGGGGGAGCAGATGCTGCAAAAAAACTTTGATGCATTGGTAACAGGACCTGTGCAAAAAAGTGTCATCAATGACGCAGGTATCGCATTTAGCGGTCATACTGAATTTTTTGCCCAACAAGCTCAATGCCAACGCGTTGTGATGATGCTTGCTACATCAACATTGCGTGTTGCTTTGGCGACCACACACTTACCACTGCGCCAAGTTGCTGATGCCATTACACCTGAGAGCTTAACCGAAGTCATTGAGATTTTACATCGGGACTTAATCCAAAAATATGGTATCAAGCAACCTTGTATTTATGTGTGTGGACTCAACCCACATGCCGGTGAACAAGGCCACTTAGGGCTTGAAGAGATAGAAATCATAGAGCCTACACTTGAGGCGCTCAGGCAAAAAGGCTTCAACCTAAAAGGACCTCTGTCTGCAGATACCTTGTTTCAACCTAAATACCTCCAGCATGCAGATGCAGTATTAGCTATGTATCACGATCAAGGATTACCCGTACTCAAGTCGCAAGGGTTTGGAGCCTCTATTAACATTACTTTAGGATTACCTTACATTCGTACATCTGTCGATCATGGAACAGCATTAGATCTTGCGGGTACAGGAAAGGCTGAAGTAAGTAGCTTTATCTGCGCAATACAAAGCGCAATTGAATTAAGTCAAATACATTATGAGCAATAAGAAACATTTAGGGCATCAAGCCCGCAAACGATTTGGGCAAAACTTTCTCAATGATGATTATATTATCAATAAGATCGTGACCTCGATTGCACCCAGTAACAAGCATACTATGGTTGAAATTGGTCCAGGACTTGGGGCATTAACAGAGCCAGTTTGTGAGCAGATTCACAAGCTTCACGTCGTTGAACTCGATCGCGATCTAGTCGAGCGTTTAGAAAGCCATCCCGTCTTGCAAAATAAGCTGAGTATCCATCAAGGCGATGCCCTCAAATTTGATTTCTCTCAACTCATTGAAGCAAACAAGAAAATGAGAATTTTTGGTAACTTGCCTTATAATATCTCAACACCTTTGATGTTTCATTTATTCAATTTTGTTGAGCACATAGATAGCATGTATTTTATGCTGCAAAGAGAAGTTGTATTGCGACTTTGTGCAGGCCCTAATCATAAAAACTATGGTCGTCTTTCTGTCATGGCGCAATATTACTGCCAAGCTGTGCCTGTACTTGAAGTGCCACCGGAATCATTTGTGCCGCCACCTAAAGTTGAATCAGCTATTGTTTGTCTCACACCTTACAAAGAGCATCCTTTCCCTTGTGATCATATAGAAACTTTACAACAAGTGACCACTCGTGCATTTCATATGCGCCGCAAAACCTTACGTAACAATTTCAAAGGCATGCTAAGCGATGAAGATTACCAGCAACTTAACATCGATCCTACATGGCGTGCAGAGCAAATTAGTGTTCAGCATTATGTAGCAATAGCCAATTATATCTATCGGAAGAAAAACATATAGACAACTCCTATGGCAAACTACTTCGTCGGCGACATTCAAGGCTGTTTCAATGAGCTACAAAAGCTCCTTGCTCAGGTGAGCTTTAATCCAGCAATAGATACGCTCTGGAGTTGCGGTGATGTCGTTGCCAGAGGACCCGATTCTTATGCTGCTCTTGAATTTTTTTATCAAAACCAAGCAAGCTGTCGCATGGTTTTAGGTAATCATGACCTACATTTGCTCGCTGTCTCTGAAGGCATTCACTCTCCCAATCCTAAAGATAAAATAGATGCTCTACTCCATGGGAAAGAGAGCGCAGCATTGATGCATTGGCTCCGAGAGCAGCCTTTAATATACGAGTTCAGTGCGCAAAAACTGATATTGTGCCATGCAGGAGTACCTCCCGCGTGGGATGTGGATGTACTCAAATCACAGTGCAACCAAGTACAACAACATCTCACCAACCCCCAGACATATCAACACTTGCTGCGCACTATGTATGGCCAAGGACCTGTACTTTGGCATGACGAGCTCACGACAGAAGAGCAAATGCACTATACAATCAATGGGTTAACACGTATGCGCTTTGTTCACCAAGATACAAGTATGAATTTCACAGAAAAAGGTGCACCTAACGCTAGCACACAAAAACAGGGCTTAAAGCCTTGGTTTGAATTAGATTGTGAGATTTTTACCACACACAAAGTTATTTTTGGGCACTGGGCATCGCTATTAGGTCAGGTCGATGTACCTGAAGTCTATGCTTTGGATACAGGATGTGTTTGGGGAGAAAAACTCACTTTATGGCACTTAGAAAAAGATGAATATATCTTTGAAAACGCCATAAAATGAATCTGAAATTAAACTCTTTGATACTGTAAGAAACTAAAACCAATACCGTCCTGAGTTTGATGTGTTTCTTGGTGCATCAAGGACCACTCATGCTTCGCCCAGTGAGGGAAAAAAGTATCTCCCTCAACTTGCATATCAACTTCTGTGACATACAAAGCTTGAGCAAGAGGTAGTGCTTCTTCATATAAGCTTTGACCACCAATCACGAAGACCTGCTCATCCTGCTGTATCTTTGAGGTCGCTTCTGCCAAGCTGTGCACAACCTCAATACCTTCTGCATGATAATCAAGCTGGCGTGTCACGACGATATTACGACGGTTCGGTAAAGGGCGGCCAATGGACTCAAATGTTTTACGACCCATCACCACAGGATGGCCTGAAGTCACACGTTTAAAATACTTCAAATCTTCAGAGATATGCCAAGGGATCTGGCCTTGATAACCTATCACATCGTTTTTGGCTACAGCAACAATCAGAGCAAGCTTCATCAATATACCTTCTTAGCGCTCATAAAAAACTTGTACGCCATCGTCATCTTCATCATCAAAATCGAAGTCATCATCCAAATCATCTTCAACTTCAACCTGTTCTTGCTTCATGACAGAATCGTGATAGCTTTTCCACTTGAACTCAACCTTTTCCGCTGCTTGCGACTCTGCAAACGCCTTAGGTAAGCTATCTAAAAACTCCATAAGTTCATGAGTTACAACAGAAGTACCTTGACGGTTAATTGCAGCTATCTTGTAAAAAGGTAAATCCCAGCCTAAAGATTGCATGAAATGTTCAATATAAGCATCCAATTCTTCTTCTAGCATTAAATCTGTTTTGTTGAAAATCAACCAGCGCGGCTTTTGTGCTAACTCTTCAGAGTAGTGCTTGAGCTCATCAATAATCACTCGTGCATTTTCAATTGGATCAGAGCCGTCAAAAGGCGCGATATCAACCATATGCAATAAAACTCGACAACGCTCTAAGTGCTTCAAGAATTGAACACCTAGACCTGCACCCTCAGCTGCACCTTCAATAAGCCCAGGAATATCAGCAATAACGAAGCTTTTTCCAGGCTCTGGGTTTACAACACCTAAGTTAGGAATCAAAGTCGTAAAAGGATAGTCTGCAACTTTAGGTTTAGCTGCTGAAACACCACGAATGAAAGTTGATTTACCTGCATTGGGCATTCCCAGTAGACCTACATCAGCTAAAAGCAGAAGCTCAAGCTGTAAATTACGAATTTCGCCCGGTGTACCTAGAGTTTTCTTACGTGGAGCACGGTTTGTGCTACTTTTAAAGCGCGTGTTACCCAGTCCATGATAGCCACCTTTAGCGACCATCAACTTTTGATCATGGCGAGTTAGATCACCCAATATCTCTTGAGTTTCTTCATCTATAGCTCTTGTACCCACAGGAACAGGGATATACAAATCTTCACCACTACGGCCTGTACAGTTGGCGCTTTGGCCATTTTTGCCACGCTCAGCTCGGTGGAAGCGCTCAAATCGATAGTCAATCAGTGTATTTAAGTTCTCATCTGCAACAAGGTAGACGCTACCGCCATCACCACCATCGCCGCCATCAGGCCCCCCTCTTGGGATATACTTTTCTCGACGAAAACTCACGCATCCGCTACCACCATCTCCAGCTTCAGCACGAATCTTTACTTCATCAACGAACTTCATCAAACACTCCGATTATACGATAAAACGTGATTTTCATCACAAAAAATGAACGCTTATTGAGCACAGCTCACACACGAAAATAGAGCTCTATTGTATAAATAATAAAGCTCAAATACAAACAAAAAACCCTGCCATAAGACAGGGTTCTTCAAAATTTAGATACAGATCTGAATTAAGCAACGATGCTCACGAAAGTACGGTTTTTAGCGCCTTTCACTTCAAATTTAACCTGACCATCTGCTGTAGCAAAAAGTGTGTGGTCTTTACCACAACCTACGTTGTCACCTGCGTGGAACTTTGTACCACGTTGACGAACGATAATGCTACCAGCTAAAACTGATTCTCCACCAAAGCGTTTTACACCAAGGCGTTTACTTTCTGAATCTCTACCATTTCGGGTAGAACCACCAGCCTTCTTATGAGCCATAAATAATATCTCCCAGAAATTAAGCGTTGATGCCTGTGATCTTCACTTCAGTGAACCACTGG
>DDNL01000028.1:0-556 GCA_002341165.1 Shewanellaceae bacterium UBA2521 | reverse complement strand
ATCTTCACTTCAGTGAACCACTGGCGATGTCCCATTTGCTTGCGCGAATGCTTACGACGACGGAATTTAACGATTTTAACCTTGTCACCGCGACCATGGCTAACCACAGTAGCAACAACTTTACCGCCTGATACGTAAGGCGCACCGACTTCAACTCTTTTATCATCGGCAATAAGTAAGACTTGGTCAAATTCAATATCAGAACCTGTCTCAACATCGATTTTTTCTAGTCGAAGTATTTGACCTTCAACAACACGGTGTTGTTTACCACCGCTTTGGAAAACAGCATACATAGCTATTTAACTCCACAAATATGAGGTATTTTGCTTATGTAATAAAATTAAACAAAAATACACCTAAAATTAATAACAATGACTCGGGATTCTACGTGAATGACCGTAGTAGATCAAGTAAAATATACACAGTATAGATAAAAAGAGCACGCTCTAAGTCTCTTCCTTATATTGAGGCTTTATTTTTCAAGCGAAGAAATAGGTGACCTTTGATCTCATCTTAGGTAAACTAACGTTCAGATCGCACTTAATCGTAAATAAAA
>DDNL01000010.1:1265-36759 GCA_002341165.1 Shewanellaceae bacterium UBA2521 | reverse complement strand
GAAGAAGTAGCTGAAGAAGTAGCAGAAGAAGTAGCTGAAGAAGTAGTTGAAGAAGTAGTTGAAGAAGTAGCTGAAGAAGTAGCTGAAGAAGTCGCTGAGGAAGTAGCTGAAGAAGTAGCTGAAGAAGTAGCTGAAGAAGTAGTTGAAGAAGTAGTTGAAGAAGTAGCTCCAGAAACCGTAGATGAGAGCTCAGAGACTGCTGATCCAGCAGCTTTAGGAGATAAGGCCAAAACAGAAGATATTTCTGATGAGGTAGAGGAAGAAGAAGGCTCAGAGGTAGAAGAGGCTGAAGCAGAAGAAGCCGGAGCAGAAAAAGCCTGTTTCGAAGAGCTCTTACCAGATAAAGATTCAGAGGAGCTTGATACTTCAGGAGAAGATCCTCCTGATGTTGAAGAAGTTATGCCAGATGGCATGGATACAGAAGATATACCAGAAGAAGCCGCTTTAGAAGCGGCTTTAGACGATGTAGCGTCTGAAGAAGTTACCCTTGAACAGGTTGAACTAGAGCCTATAGCATCTGAAGATGCCAGAGATTTATCGCCTGATATCGAAGTTGTCACGGAAATTGCAGAAGATACGTTAGTCAATGAAGAAGCTGTTGTAGAGGCTCAAATGGCACCCAGCGGCGCTTTGATGAGCTCTGAGGTGTCGGCTGTAGTACTTGAAATATCGAAAGCTGTGGTCAAGATATCGGACTCGGTATCAGAGATATCTAAAACCATGCAGGATATTTCAGGTCAAGTTGCTAAAAGTTCGGGAAATATGCCTTTATCCGCTTCTCAGGGACAATCTGACGAGGTATGTACGCTAAGTGATGCAGAGGTTGGATCTACTGATGTTTTAAGAACAGAGACTGTAGACGAGTCCTGTACACAAGATGAGCAGATGCCCGAATCGACAGATGAAGAAGTTGATTTAAACCATAAAAATTCAGAATTTTCAGAAAATGTATCTGAAAATGAACAAAATATCGACCAAGTTGCCGAAAAAACTGAAGAAATTATGTTTGAGGCCGACAAAGATGATGTGGGAATGCAAAATGCCACAACGGAAGTATGGCAAGCAAATGAAGTAACTGAAATTTTTGATGAAATGGTGGATGAAGGTTATGGCGAAATCGAAACGCAAAGCTCCGAAGAAATCGGCGGCAGCAGCAGTGAAGAAAGCAGCAGCAGCGAAGCGCAAAGCAGCAGTAGTAGCGAAACGCAAAGCAGCAGCGGAGAAACGCAAATCAGCGTCAGCAGCGAAGAAGAAAGCAGCAGCAGAGAAACGCAAAGTAGCAGCAGCGAAGCGCAAAGCAGCAGCAGCGGCGAAACGCAAAGCAGCAGCGGCGAAACGCAAAGCAGCAGCAGCGGAGAAACGCAAAGTAGCAGCGGAGAAACGCAAAGTAGCAGCGGAGAAACGCAAAGCGGCAGCAGCGAAGCGCAGAGAAGTAGCAGCGAAGCGCAAAGCAGCGGCAGCAGCGAAGAAGAAAGCAGTAGCAGCGAAGCGCAAAGCAGCAGCAGCAGCGAAGAAGAAAGCAGCAGCGGAGAAGCGCAAAGCAGCAGTAGTGAAGCGCAGAGAAGCAGCAGCGAAGCGCAAAGCAGCAGCAGCGGCGAAACGCAAAGCAGTAGCAGCGAAGAAGAAAGAAGCAGCAGCGAAGAAGAAAGCAGCAGCAGTGAAGAAGAAAGCAGCAGCAGCGGCGAAACGCAAAGCAGCAGCAGCGAAACGCAAAGCAGCAGCAGCGAAGAAGAAAGCAGCAGCAGCAGCGAAGCGTGCGAAGAAAGCAGCAGCCCCAAAGCGCAGAAAGAGAAAGTAGTCAGTAGTGCGTCTGAGGAGACTGCTGTTGACTCATTGAGTGCGGTAGTCGACTCTGACGTGACTATTCAGGGTCAGTACCCTGAGCTTTTAGTATCTGATAAAAGTATTCTAGGTGAGCTAGATTTAAGTGATTCGAGTAATGCTTTTTTAGATGGTTTAGAGCATGAGGTTTATGATGACTTCTCTGCTTTATTGTTTCATACAGCAGGTTTAAAGTTTGCTGTTGTGACAGAGCAGGTTGATTTTGTCTTAAAGCTCGATGATGTGCAAAGCCATACTGAAAGCCCAGAGTGGCTTATGGGTATGTGTTCTGACGATCGGAGTTCCGAACCTATTTACATTTTAAATAGTGGGTCTTGGTTTATCGGAGATAAATTTACTGATTTAGTATCAGAGAGTCTAAACTATTTATATATTGTGAAGCTCAAAGATACAGCTTGGGGTTTAGCTTGCGAATCATACGAAGAGGAGCAAGTGCTGAGTAAAGGAGATATCAGCTGGAGACAAAAAGTAGGGAAACGTCCTTGGCTTGCAGGTATCATGCAGAATCAAAAGTGCTGTGTATTGCAAGTAAATGTATTAACCTATTTGTTAGGTCAGCAGTTATGATGCGTATCGTGCAAACAAGAAAGTCGAGGTTCTAGAATGAGTGATCCAAAACAATCTATGCTTTCCTCTGAAAAAGAGGACCTGATCTTACAATGGGTGACCTTTTGTTTAGGTAATGAAACTTATGGCATCAATGTTATGGATGTACAAGAAGTTCTCAGGTACACAGAAATTGCCCCTGTACCGGGATCGCCTGAATATGTAGTGGGTATTATTAATCTTCGTGGTAACGTTGTGACGGTGATGGACTCAAGATTACGTTTTGGTTTAGAGTCTATTGATATTGACGATAATACCCGAATTGTGATTGTAGAGTATGAACAGCAAGTGGTCGGTATGCTTGTCGATAGTGTTGCTGAAGTTGTATATTTACGCATGTCCGAGATTGATCCCGGTCCCAATATTGGTGATGAGGGAAGTGCTCGGTTTGTAAGAGGTGTGTGTAATAAAGATAATGTGCTTTTGATTCTACTTGATTTAGCTAAACTCTTAGCCGAAGAAAATTGGGAAGATTATGCAAATACAGATGAGCAGTGAGTGGTTATATGTTTTAGTGAGTATTGCTTTAGCCTGTACTATTTTAGTGCAAGCTATTATTCAGTATCGTAAATTTAAATCAATTCATACAAAGCTTGCGGCTGTAACTTTGATCGTCAAAGATCAATCGAAACAAACTGAACTGATTAAAACACAGCTCCATGAATTAAGAAGCGGCTCTTTGGGCGTAGGTAAGCGTGTTTTAGCATTACAAGAGCATATAGATACCTGTCAGACACAAATAGAAGAAATGCAGCTGCAAGATCCAGATGCAAAAATTTATTCAAGAGCGCTTAAAATGGTAGGCTTAGGTGCTGAGTTGGATGAAATTATTCGTGAATGTGAATTGCCTCAAGCTGAAGTTGAGCTGTTAATACGTTTACATAGACAAGAAACGGTTCACGTATAAAAAACTCATAAACGCAGATGATATTTTAATGTATACTCATCTATTTTGTTGTAGATATGGTTGTACAATGATTTTTTTGCTCAATTTATGTTCTTGTATGAGAGTTCTTTTCACTCGGCTTTCTTTTGTTATATCGTTTTGTAAATACTTAGGTTTGATTTCTTTTTTTTATAGCTTTTCTGTGTTTGCTCAAGATTCGTTCCCCATAGTACCCGCTTCGGATTCGAAGTCGGTTGTGGACGCTGACACATCAAAGAGTAAGCAAGACGAGGATACCATTGCATATGATGACCCTCGTGATCCTTTCGAAGGCTTCAATCGCGCGATGTGGCACTTTAACTATAAGATTCTTGATCCCTTTTTATTAAGACCTGTTGCGGTAGGATACGATGCTTTATTACCTGATCCCTTAAAGTATGGTATTGATAATGCGCTATCGAACTTAGATGAACCTGTTTCTATTTGGACTAACTTATTTCAGGGTAAATTTGTAGGGTCTGCTAATGCAGCAGGACGGTTTGTGGTCAATTCAACATTAGGTCTTGGAGGGCTTATCGATGTAGCTCA
The DNA here is from genome assembly GCA_002341165.1 of Shewanellaceae bacterium UBA2521. GTDB lineage: Bacteria > Pseudomonadota > Gammaproteobacteria > Enterobacterales > Shewanellaceae > UBA2521. Next base: position 32,837 of record DDNL01000010.1, on the reverse strand, counting down.
AGATATGGGAATGGAGCGCAAGCAAGATCGCTTATCCGAAGTATTTGGGTATTATGGTGTGCCCAATGGTCCTTATTTTATGTTGCCTGGTACAGGCCCGAAAGTAACGCGAGAGCTTGTTGTAGAAGGCGCTGAGTATGGTTTGCGTTATTTTTCTCCTGCTTACAATAGTCTATACTTTCCTATGAACTATGCAAGTACGTGGCAAATCTTGACTAAGTTTGCATTACAAAATATCTATGCAAGGGTTCGGCTTTTCGATACAGAGTCTCTGGTTAATAATGCTTTAGATCCTTATTTGTTTGTAAAAGAAGCTTATTTACAGCACGTAGAATATAACATCTATGATGGTAACGTACCTGTGGCAGATAATAGTAATGAAGATGAGTTGATAGATGAATATTTAGATGAGTTTGAGTAAAAATTTTTTTTGATATCATGTGGTGTAGGAGTTTTATATGGCATTAAGTACGCTACAAGTATTGTTAATTGATGATGATCCTATTTACCGCAACTTAATTGTTGAGTTTCTTTGTTCTCGTCACGCTATTGTGTACGAAGTGAGTGACATTGAACAAGGGTTAAAGTTATGTCAAGAACATGACTTTGATGTGGTGTTGGTCGATTTAAGTATGCCTAAAATGAATGCGCTGCAAGCGATGCAAACCTTAGGCGAACTGAACCTTTCTATGCCACGCATTGTTTTGTCTGCCAATACGATGATGGAGTTCATTGCCAAAGCCTTAAGACTTGGAGCTACGGATTATTTGGTCAAGCCTGAATATGATTTTATGGAAATTGAATACGCTATTAAGCGTTCTTTGTCTTTGGATTTTGATTTCTTTGATGACTTTTTTGTAGAGCATGAAGTCTCTAAAAATGCGCTGCAATGTCATCAATATATAGAAAGCTTATCGGATAAAAAAGCGACTTCGTCTCAAGTGCAGTCACAGCTTTTTAATCCTCCTCATATTATTTTTGAAAGAGCTTCCATTCATCATAGCTTTTTTTATCAGCAGCCGATTTGCCCTTATTTTCTAGATGTAATTTTGTTTTCAGAGACGCAAACTATTTTTTGCTTCGCTTTTACACCGCAAGGTGAACATATTGTATTTTCACATTTATTTTTAAGAACCATGCTCAATGAACAATTACATTGCTCTTCATTAAAAAAACAAGATTTATTGAGTCCGCTGAGTATGGTGAGGCAGATACATCAGCAGGTTCTGAAAGCCGAACTCTCTACACCAATACATCTTGTTTATGGTTATTTTAATCGTATGGATTTAAGTGTTGAACTGGCCTACGTTGGGCAACAGATTCAGTTTTATCTGCGCGAAGATCAGGATATATTTCATTTGTTTATGGAAGGCACGCAGCCGCTTTCTCAGCAGCGAGAAGAAGATGTTGAGGTGACTTTGAAGTCTCTTATTCTCTCTTCAGATCAAATGTTGTCTTTTGGAATAGGTGATAAAGGCTTGCCTGATATCTTACGGCGTAATAATCATCAAGGTACCATTTTGCAAGAGCAAGGTTCGCCTTTAGCTTATGTTGAACTTAATCCTGATACGTCTTTTTTAGCATAAAGAAACCCTTGTTTAACAAGGGTTTCTGTTGATATCAAACATTAAGATATTTTTTTATAGCGCAAGCGATGTGGTTCTATAGCTTGCTTTCCTTGTGTCTCTTTTAACCATGTTGTGTACTCGTTGTAGTTACCTTCAAAGAAGTTCACTTTGCCTTCATCGCGGTAATCTAAGATATGCGTTGCAATGCGATCGAGGAACCAGCGATCATGCGAAATCACCATCGCACAACCTGGAAACTCAAGGAGTGCTTCTTCTAAAGCGCGTAGCGTTTCAACATCTAAGTCGTTGGTCGGTTCATCGAGTAATAAAACGTTACCGCCTGACTTAAGTAATTTAGCTAAATGAACACGATTACGTTCACCACCTGAGAGGTTTCCAATTCTTTTTTGTTGGCTGGTGCCTTTGAAGTTAAAGCGACCCACGTAAGCTCTTGAAGGAATTTCAAATTGGTTGATGCGCAATACATCTTGGCCTTCTGAAATTTCTTCCCATACTGTTTTTTGATCGTCCATGCTATCGCGGAACTGATCAACAGATGCAATCTGGACTGTTTCACCTAGCTCAATGGTGCCAGAGTTTGGCTTTTCTGTACCCATAAGCATTTTGAATAAAGTAGATTTACCTGCACCATTGGCACCGATAATCCCTACAATCGCACCTTTAGGTATGCTAAAGCTCAGATCATCTATCAGTACACGGTCACCAAAAGATTTGTGTAATTGCTTCACTTCAATAACTTTATCACCTAGTCTTGGACCTGGAACAATAAAGAGCTCATTGGTTTCGTTACGCTTTTGACGATCTTGACTGTTCAACTCTTCAAAGCGTGCCATACGCGCTTTACTTTTAGCGTGGCGCCCTTTGGGATTGCTTCTGACCCATTCGAGCTCTTTTTCGATACTGCGTTGTCTGGCTGATTCAGTTGCTGTTTCTTGCTGTAGACGCTGATCTTTTTGTTCTAACCAAGAGGAGTAGTTACCTTCCCAAGGAATACCTTCACCTCGGTCAAGTTCTAAAATCCAGCCTGCTACATTATCAAGGAAATAACGATCGTGCGTAATAGCGACTACGGTACCTTCGTAATCATGTAAGAAGCGCTCAAGCCAAGCTACTGATTCAGCATCGAGGTGGTTGGTGGGCTCATCGAGTAAGAGCATGTCTGGTTTTTCTAAGAGTAAGCGGCAAATCGCAACACGACGACGTTCACCACCTGAAAGAATCTTGATGGGACTATCCCATTCAGGTAAGCGCAATGCATTGGCGGCACGCTCTAATTGCTGCTCTAATGCGTGACCATCATGTGCTTGAATAATTGCTTCGAGTTCTCCTTGCTCTTTGGCTAAGGCATCAAAGTCTGCGTCGGGTTCTGCGTAGAGTAAGTAGACTTCATCAAGACGCTTTAAAGCGTGTTTCACTTCTTTTACTGCTTCTTCAATGACTTCTCGCACTGTTTTGTTTTCATCTAAAACAGGTTCTTGTGGTAAATAGCCAATGCGTAAATCTTGCATAGGACGAGCTTCACCTTCAATTTCGGTGTCTATTCCGGCCATAATACGTAACAAGGTTGACTTACCTGCACCATTTAAGCCCAGCACACCGATTTTCGCTCCAGGGAAAAAGCTCAGTGAGATATTGCTTAGAATTTTTTGATTGGGTGGAACTACTTTGCTCACACGGAGCATGCTGTAGACAAATTGAGCCATAGTCTTCTCTAAATGAATAATTGAAATGATTATTTTATCTATTTAGTTTTTAAAAACAAATGCAAACTTGAAAAAAGGCTTTATTTTTTACCTTTATTGTAAAATACAGTAGGAACTTGATGAGAAACTATTTAAAATAGATAAAATTTGATTTTACGTTTGCTCGTATACTGAAAAAAAATAAGGATTTATTTTATGAATAATGAACAGTCCATTGCTGATTATGATGCAGAGCTCGCTACGATAATGCAAAACGAAGCGCGTCGCCAAGAAGAGCATATCGAATTGATAGCTTCTGAGAACTATACCAGTATTAGAGTCCTTGAGGCGCAAGGTTCAGTACTGACCAATAAATATGCAGAAGGCTATCCTGGTAAGCGTTATTATGGTGGTTGTGAGTATGTTGATCAAGCAGAAGAGCTTGCTATCGCTCGAGCTAAAACCTTATTTCAATGTGATTATGCGAACGTGCAACCTCATTCAGGCTCACAAGCTAACGCTGCTGTATTTATGGCTCTATTACAGCCAGGTAGTACGGTTTTAGGTATGGGATTAAATGATGGTGGTCACTTAACGCATGGTTCTCCTGTTAACTTTTCAGGTAAGATGTACAACGCGGTGTCTTACGGCATTGATCCCAAGACAGGAGCTTTGGATTATGATGAGATTGAGCGCTTAGCTGTTGAGCATCAGCCTCAACTTATTATTGCAGGCTTTAGTGCTTACTCTGGTATTTTAAACTGGGAGCGGTTTCGATCCATAGCAGATCGAGTGGGTGCTTACTTGCTTGCTGATATGGCTCATGTTTCAGGCTTGGTTGCGGCGCAAGAATATCCAAGTCCATTACCGCACGCTCATGTTGTGACCTCCACTACACACAAGACTTTGGCTGGCCCACGAGGTGGTATTATCTTATCTGCTGAAGCCGATGAAGCCTTGTATAAAAAGTTGAACTCTGCAATTTTTCCAGGCCAACAAGGTGGGCCTCTTATGCATGTAATCGCTGCTAAAGCTGTGGCTTTTAAAGAAGCTCTTGAGCCTAGCTTTAAATTGTATCAGCAGCAAGTATTGCGTAATGCGAAGGCTATGGTGCAATGTTTCATTGAGCGTGGTTATGATGTGGTTTCAGGTAAAACAGACAATCATTTGTTTTTAATCGACTTAACCCGCCAAGACATCACAGGTAAAGCTGCTGATGCAGCTTTGGGACGCGCAAATATCACAGTGAATAAAAACTCAGTACCTCAAGATCAGCGTTCTCCTTTTGTGACCTCAGGTTTAAGAATGGGCACGCCAGCAATCACGCAAAGAGGAATGAAGGAAGCGCAAGCGATACAAGTTGCTCATTGGATTTGTGATGTTCTGGATCATATTGAAGATGAAGCGCAGCATGCGCGTATTGCTGAAGAAGTGAAAGCCTTGTGTGCTAAGTTTCCCGTATACTCTACATCTTCATTCTGATTTGGAATGAGGCTATAACTTTGGAGTCGTTATGTATTGTCCATTTTGTGTAACAGAAGAAACGAAAGTGATTGACTCACGCTTGAGTGATGATGGTCATCAGGTGCGTCGTCGTCGTGTTTGTGTGCAGTGTCAAGAGCGCTTTACGACTTATGAATCTGCGCATTTGAGTATGCCAAGAGTCATTAAGCAAGATGGATCACGTCAAGCATTTGATGAACATAAGCTGCGTAAGGGTATGATTCGTTCAGCAGAAAAAAGACCTATCGCAACAGAGACGATTGAAACTGCTTTAAGTGAGATTAAAACAAAAATTCGTCGTGAAGGCGATCGGGAAATCAGTTCTCTGATCATTGGTTCTTTTGTGATGGAATCTCTGAAAAAACTCGATCATATTGCTTATATTCGATTTGCTTCCGTGTACCGCGCTTTTGAAGATGTGTCTCAATTTGGTGAGGCGATTGCAAGTTTAGCTGAGCACGAGAGTAAATGAGTCAAGAGCAATCAGATAAGCAATGGATGTTGCGTGCGTTAGAGCTTGCTAAGAAAGGGGTATATACCACACGGCCTAACCCTCATGTCGGCTGTGTCATTGTGCAAGATGGTCTTTGCGTGGGTGAAGGCTTTCATGAGCGAGCAGGGGAAGCGCATGCAGAAGTACACGCACTTAAACAAGCGGGAGCGCAAGCTGTAGGTGCAACTTGCTACGTTACGCTTGAGCCTTGTACACATTATGGTCGCACGCCACCTTGCATGGATGCATTGATTGAAGCGAGAGTCGCTCGTGTGGTTATCGCCACTTGCGATGTGAATCCTCTTGTAGCAGGAAAAAGCGCAGCGCGTCTACGTGAAGCAGGTATTGCCGTAACTCTAGGTGTGTGCGAAGCGCAAGCGAGAGATTTAAACGCTAGCTTCTTTCGACGCATGCAGCATCACAGACCTTATGTGCGACTCAAAATGGCTTGTAGTTTAGATGGTAAAGTTGCTCTAGAAAATGGAGCATCTAAATGGATTACAAGTGAGGCGGCGCGAGCCGATGTGCAAAGTTGGCGTGCCCGAGCTTGTGCTTTGGTCACAGGTGTGCAGACGATTATACAAGATAATCCTCGACTTAATGTGCGTTACGATGACTGGGCTCGTTACCAGATACCTTCAGTATCTGCGCAAGCTGTGCGTTCTCCGATACGTGTTGTGCTCGATACTTCAGCTCGCTTAACACCTGACTATGACTTGTTTAAGATACCTACGCCTATTTTCTTGCTCTCACATCAAGCTTATGCCTGTCATTTTCCTCAACATGTGCGTTGCTTGCAAGTACCTCTTGAGCCCAAAACACAGCGTTTGTGTTTAGTGGCTGTACTTGAATTATTAGCACAAGAGCAGATCAATGAGGTACTCATTGAAGCCGGAGGTACTTTAGCAGGTGCTTTTTGGCAACAAGGTCTGTGTGATGAGTTGCTGCTCTATCAAGCGCCGAAGATTTTGGGATCACAGGCACAGAATTTATTATCGATCCCCTCCGTGCAATCTATGCAAGATGTTGAGACATTAACCTGTATAGAACAATGTACAATAGGGACAGATATTCGATTTCGTTTTGCTATAAAATAGAGGTTTTATGACGTTTAATACAACAGAAGAACTCATTGAAGAAATTAGCCAAGGTAAGATGGTAATTTTGCTTGATGACGAAGACAGAGAAAATGAAGGTGACTTGGTTGTGGCCGCAGAGAAAATTACGCCAGAACTGATTAACTTTATGATCACGCATGCACGTGGATTGGTCTGTTTAACTTTAACGCAAGAAGCTTGTCATACATTACGTCTGCCGTTGATGGTATCTGATCAGAATAAATCTAAATTTGGTACGAACTTTACTGTATCGATTGAAGCGGCTCAAGGTGTGACAACCGGAATATCCGCGACCGACCGAGCCTCGACGATTCAAGCGGCTATCGCGCCTGAAGCGGTCGCAGAGGATCTCGTGCAACCAGGACACATATTTCCTATTATGGCAAGAGAAGGCGGTGTGTTAACTCGTCAAGGCCATACCGAAGCGGGTTGTGACTTGGCTCGCTTAGCAGGATTTAAGCCTTCTTCTGTTATTGTTGAAATCTTAAACGAAGATGGCTCTATGGCGCGTCGTCCTGATTTAGAACGTTTTGCCGAGAAACATCAGTTAAAAATAGGTACTGTTGCTGACTTAGTAAGGTACCGGCAAAAGCAAACGTGTGATTACGCTCCTTTTTGAAGAAAAATAACAGGTTAAGTTGATTTATCAGTGAATCGTTTCGCTGCATTATGGTATGATCTGCTTTTCGAGTCGGTGGTTGATGGAAATCTAATTTTATGAAAAGAATTGAAGGTAAAGTCGAGGCCAAACATGCACGCGTTGCATTGGTTGTGTCACGTTTTAATAGTTTTGTTGTGGAGCGTCTTGTTGAAGGTGCTTTAGATACACTTAAACGTATCGGACAAGTACAAGATGATAACATCACAATCGTTTATGTTCCTGGTGCTTATGAGTTACCTATGACAGCAAACCGTTTAGCGATGAAAAAAGAATATGATGCTATTATTGCTTTAGGTGCGGTGGTGCGTGGCGCGACACCACACTTTGACTTTGTTGCAGGTGAATGTAGCAGTGGACTTGCTCAAGTGATGAATACACATCAAGTGCCTGTCGCTTTCGGTGTGATCACGACCGATACGGTAGAGCAGGCTATCGATCGTGCAGGTTGTAAAGTAGGTAACAAGGGTGCTGAAGTGACTTTGGCGGCTCTTGAAATGATCGATATATTGCGTCAAATTGATGCAAAGGAGTTGGTGTGAAACCTTCTCAAAGACATAAAGCGCGTCGTTTAGCTGTGCAAGCAATTTACTCTTGGCAACTTACGCAAAACTCGATTGCAGATATAGAGCTTGATTATTTAACAGAAAAAAACACCCAAGGTGTTGATGTGGCTTATTTTCGTGAGCTATTTGCAGGTGTTGCACATAGAGCCTCTTTTCTTGACGAACAGCTTGTACCTTATTTAGATCGAGGTCTTCATGAACTTGATCCGATAGAAAAAGCAATTTTACGTTTGAGCATGTTTGAGCTAAATTTTTGTACAGATGTACCTTTTAAAGTTGTGATCAATGAAGCGATAGAACTGGCCAAAGTTTTTGGTGCTGTAGAGAGTCATAAGTTTGTGAACGGTGTTTTAGATAAATATATGGCACAAAGATCCGATAAGTCATAAAGAATTTATTGCAATGACTGTCGATAGCAGAAAGTGAATCGAGGTTTTATGAAAGAACAAGAGCAAATTGAACGTTATTTCTCTCGCCCTGGTGGTCGTAAAGACGTCATTGCCGGTGTGGGAGATGACTGTGCTGTCGTTGCCCCTCCTGCTGGAAAGCAATTGGCTATTTCATGCGACACTATGGTCGAGAACGTACATTTCTTAAGTGACATGCCTGCTAAAGCAGTCGCTTATAAACTTGTTGCAAGTAATCTTTCCGATCTCGCTTCTATGGGCGCTATTCCAGCTTGGATGACGCTCTCTTTAAGCGCACCTCAAGTAGATGAAGCTTGGTTAGAGCACTTTAGTGCAAGTTTGTTTGATATCGCTGACTACTATGGGTTGCAGCTCATTGGCGGTGATACCACCTCTGCACCTGTGAAGATGCTCTCTTTAACGATTCATGGCTTTATTCCTGAAGGTAAAAGCATGTACCGTTCGGGTGCTCAAGCTGGAGATTTTATCTATGTTACGGGCACTTTAGGAGATTCGGGTCTTGGCTTAGCTTGTTTGAAAAATCAGTTTGAGTTAACCTCTATGCAGCGTGCTTATGCGCTTCAGAGACATTACTACCCCACTCCACGTGTTTTGTTAGGCCAAACCATACGCGATGTGGCGACCAGCTGCACCGACTTATCTGATGGCTTAGCGACCGATTTACCTCAACTTTTGACTGCTTCAAACTTAGGTGCTCATATCGCTCTTGAGCAGTTACCTTTGTCCAAGGTGATGCAAGAAGCTGTTTCCAGTGAGCAAGCTATCAATTTTGCTTTGAGCAGTGGTGAAGACTACGAATTATTGTTCACAGTTTCATCGATTAATAAATTGATGGTGGAGTCTGCGGCTCAAGATGCCGATGTAAATATAACATGCATTGGCCAAGTTCATGCGCACAAAGATTTGCGTTATTTTTATCACGAAAAGCCTTGGGTTGTGTCCTGCTCAGGGTATGAACACTTTAGTTAAGCATATGACAAAACAAAAACATATTGACCCGAGATCAAAGCTCACTTTAGGTGATCCTGTGCATTTGATGTCTCTAGGCTTTGGTTCGGGGCTATCGGCTCGCGCTCCAGGAACTGTAGGTACCTTAGCATCCGTGCCTGTAGTTTCATTAATGCATATTCTGCCTTTAGGCTGGTATATTGTTTGGACTCTATTTTTTGCTGTGCTCGGGGTTTATCTCTGCGACAAAACATCAAAAGATTTAGGTGTGCATGATCATCCTGCTATCGTGTGGGATGAATTTGTTGGCTTTATGATTACCTGTATTGCGTTGCCTATTGGTTGGGCATGGCTGCTTCTTGCTTTTGCTGTATTTCGTTTCTTTGATATTGTGAAACCTTGGCCTATTAGTGCGATTGATGCCCGAGTCAGTGGAGGCTTAGGTATTATGTTAGATGATATTGTGGCGGGCTTGATGAGTCTTGTTGTTGTGCAAACCGTCATCTTTTTCTTGTAAACAAGAGTGGTTTTTTGATCTTTTCCACTCTTGTATCTGGATGTCTTAGAGCTGGACGATAAGTTCTAAGCTTGCTCTATAAGCTCTTGTCTTAGACCCTTCACTTGATCTTTTTGCACGGCTTCGCTTTGTTCTACCCAGTCAAGCAAAGTGGCTTGTATGGCTTGCTCTTCTTGCATGAAAGGGTGCGCATGAATGAAGTCGTTTAAAGCCTCTCCTGTAAGCTCTGTTTCTGTTTCTACTTGAATGCAGTGGCGCACTATGTTGGATGCTAATTTAGAAATATTATTGAGATCATCATCAACTTGGCTCTCTAGTGCGTTAAAGATAGTGATTAAAGCAACGACAGCATCAAAAGCAGGATATGCATAAGCATATTTTATGACGTCTAAGTCCGGTACAATATGCTCAAGTTTTTGTTGTATATTGGTATAATTGATATGTAGTTTTTTGTCGTAGACTTTTTGCCAAACCAGTGACAATGCTTCATGATAGAGCTTTTCATCATCTTTTTGATGTTGTTGACAAAATTGAGAAAAATAGGGTTGCATACGTTGACATAGTGCCGCTGCAAAGAGTATCTTTTGAGGCGTGCTCAGTTGTTTAATGCGTCGAAAGAAACCGCGTTGAGATGACATATAATAAAACCTTATGTTGAATCGATAAAGCAAAGGATTTTTAGTGTACATTATCTTTTTTATTAAGTAAATCAAATGATTGTACATAAAAAAATAAGGTATACTCATCGGTATCATGATCACAGCTTATCTCGATAGTACGCAGCTTATGATAAGATAAACTTTTCAGTATTGATCTATTTCAAGTCTTCAAGACAGCGGGGATCAATAAATTGGATGTAAGTATATGGTACAGTTTTTTAAAGCATCAAAAGTAAAACATGAAAGTATGCATTCTGTTTTACACATATCTCGTCTTGATCATCAAGGGAACGGGGTTGCCTTGCATGAAGGACAAACTTGTTTTGTCAGAGGTGCGCTTGCAGGGGAGTCTGTTGAGGTCAAATTGACCCAGAGAAAAAAGAGATATACACATGCTCATGTGACGCAAGTGATTCAAGCTTCTCCTCATCGCACTGTACCTGCGTGTCGATTTTATAAGCAATGTGGTGGCTGCGATGTGCAGCATATGACGTATGAAAATCAAGTGCACTATAAAGCTGAAGCTTTAGCTTTATTGCTGAAAAAATTTGCTGATGTCACATTAGACGAGTCGCCCCATCTTATCCGTGGCAATCCTTGGCATTATCGTCGTAGAGCACGCCTAGCTACTTTATTTAACAAGAAAACTCAAAAGCTGCAGTTAGGCTTTAGGGCTAAGTCGCAAGCGCAGATTGTAGAGATTGACACCTGTCCTGTGTTGGTTGAGTCTCTGAACGATATGATTGTGCCATTACGTACCTGCCTTCAGCAGTTGCGAGGTAAGAGGTATCTGGGACATGTTGAACTTCTAGAAGATGCTCAAGCACATTGGCTTTTGTTACGTGTGACACAAGAGATGATTGCAGCAGATAAGCAACTGATATTTGATTTTTGTGTGCAGCATGATATGCAAGCCTTGCTATTACATGCGGATCATCAGGTTGAATACCTCACATCAGTGAAACAGCCTTCTTACCGTCTTGGTTCACTAGATATTGCTTTTTTGCCAGGTCATTTTGTTCAGGTCAATGAAGCTGTGAATCAGCAGATGGTACAGCAAGCGATAGATTGGTTGCCTCTTACGCCCGAGACGTCCGTTCTAGACTTATTTTGTGGTGTAGGTAACTTTAGTTTACCGATTGCGCAAAAAGTGAAAAAAGTAGTTGGTGTTGAAGGTATTGCAACAGTTGTGCAGCAAGCTCGTGATAATGCGGCATCGAACAAGCTAACAAATATTTCATTTTATCAAGCCAATCTTAACGATTTTCGCTTCCATGAAAAATGGGTTCAATCTTATGATATAGTCATACTGGATCCATCTCGTGAGGGTGCCGCTTATGTGGTATCACAGATACATGCTTTTGCACCTGAGTACGTGCTTTATGTTTCTTGTGATCCTGTCACACTGGCGCGTGATACAAAAGTCTTGTTAGCCGAAAAGTACCATCTTATTCAATCTTCAGTGATGGATATGTTTCCTCAGACCAGACACTTTGAATCTATGCTTTTATTCGCAAGACAGAAGCCTTAGCGAGATACTTTTCAGTCATCAAAAGGAATCGATAGTATGGTCTCTGTGCGTGAATCACACTTTGTTCGACATGACTTTGATTTGCAGTCATGGTCAAAGCGTCATTGTTCTAATGTAGAGCAAGCCCTAGTATTACAAGAAGTTTATCAGTTATTAGAATCTAAGATTCAAGATCAATCCTCGCATCATCTGGTGTTGCGTGCACGAGAAATTGTGGAATGCTTGTCGGCGATGTCCATGGATTCAGAATCCTTGCAAGCCGCCATTGTGTTTGTTTATGTTGATGAAGGCGTGGTGCCTTTGAGTGAGCTTGATACATTTTGTTCTCCTTCACTGATGACCCTTGTGTCGAGCGCTTGTGATATGGAAGAGATTCGTCGCTTAAGCTGTCAGTCTATGGTGCTCAGTTCACAGCAAGTCGATAATATGCGTCGCATGTTGTTGGTGATGGTTGAAGATGTCAGAGCGGTTGTAATTAAGCTTGCTCATCAAGTGTGCTTATTGCGAGAAGCGCGTCATGCCGAAGAAGAAGTTAGAGTACTTTTAGCACGTGATGCATCTCAGGTTTATGCACCTTTGGCTAATCGTTTAGGGATTGGCCAGTTAAAATGGGAATTAGAAGATCTCGCTTTCCATTATTTGCATCCTCAAACATACAAGCAAATTGCTATTAGTCTTGATGAAAAGCGTATTGATCGTGAGCGTTTTATTGATGCGTTTGTCAGCACTTTACAAAGAGATTTGATTCAAAAAGGTGTTGCTGCTGAAGTGTATGGTCGACCCAAACATATTGCGAGCATTTGGAAAAAAATGCAACGCAAAAACCTCTCTTTTCATGATCTGTTTGATGTGCGTGCGGTGCGTGTTTTAACGGAAAATATACAAGCATGCTATGCAGCACTAGGTGTCATACATACGCTTTTTAAACCTGTGCAAGGTGAGTTTGACGATTACATTGCCCATCCGAAAGCCAACGGATATCAATCTATACATACAGTGGTATTAGGTGATTTAGGCAAGGCGGTTGAAATTCAAATTCGAACACATGAGATGCATCAAGAAGCTGAGTTGGGTGTCGCTGCACACTGGAAATACAAAGAAGGTAACGTGTCCAAGTCTTGTGCTTATGAGAGCAAGATCAACTGGCTTCGTAAAATCTTAAAATGGCAAGATGATTTGTCTGAAAGTGGTACCTTAATGGATGAAGTACGTGCTCAAGTTTTCGAAGAGCGCGTGTATATTTTTACCCCCAAAGGGGAAGTGATAAACTTACCAGATGGTGCGACAGTACTTGATTTTGCTTATTATATTCATTCTCAGGTAGGACATTGTGCTATCAATGCTAAGGTCGATGGTCGTATTGTTCCTTTTCATTATAAGCTCAGCACAGGTGAGCAAGTGGATATTATGACCTCGAAAACTGCCAATCCAAAGCGTGATTGGCTCAATACAAATTTGGGTTATATTTACACACAGCGTGCTCGCTCGAAAATTCAATACTGGTTTAGGCAACAAGATAAAGATAAAAACTATGCTGCAGGAAAAGAAATTTTAGAACGTGAACTGTCACGTTTAGATAGGTCTTTAAAAGATGTGAAACAGCTACATCAAACGTTTCATTACCCAAACTTGGACGATTTACTGATTGCTATCGGAGCAGGTACAGTACGTATCAGCAAGATCATGCACTACGTACAAAATCAGATGAAGCGAGATCAACTTAGTTCTGAAGAGTTACAAGACTTCCTGAAGAAGCAAAAGCAAGTCACTAAAAGTGCGGTACAACAAGTCGAAGTCAGTGGTGTCGGTAATTTAATGACCCACTTTGCTGGATGCTGTCAACCACTTCCAGGTGATGTGATTACGGGTTATATCAGTAAAGGCCGAGGTATTACTGTACACCGTCATGGATGTGAACAGTTAAATCAATTGGTAGAACGTGCTCCAGAGCGTATGGTGGATGTGTCTTGGTGCGCTCATTATGCTAAAGGTTACAAAGCGAGAGTACATGTGATGGCAGATGATCGCGCAGGTCTACTACGTGATGTCACACTGGTCTTAACGCAAGAAAAAAGTAATGTGCTTAATATGTCTTTCAATTCTCAAGTAGCAGAACAAACCGCAACTTTATTGATTGATCTTGAAGTTTACAATGTCGATGCATTGTTGCGCTTGCTCCATAAATTGAATCATATTGAAAGTGTTATCAACGTAAAACGCTGCTAGAGCAGTCTGTTTTTTACTTAAATTGAATACGAAGTAAGAGAGTTTTTGTATGCAAAAATCAACTTGGACTGTGGCCGATATTTTAACGATGATGGCAAAGCTACGTGATCCTGAACAAGGATGTCCGTGGGATAAAGCACAATCTTTTGAGACCATTGTGCCTCACACTTTAGAAGAAGCTTATGAAGTGATTGAAGCTATTGAATCAAAGAGTTGGTCTGAGATACCCGATGAGCTGGGTGATTTGTTTTTTCAAATTGTCTTTTATTGCCAGCTCGGACAAGAACAACATAAATTTGCTTTTCAAGATATGCTTAATGCTTTAGGTGATAAGTTATATCGGCGCCATCCGCACGTGTTTGGAGCACAAGAGAAGTTAGATTCTGCTACAGAGGTTTTACAGCGATGGGAGCAAGGTAAAGTCAAAGAGCGAGCAGAAAAAGCACAGCACTCGCTGATGGATGATTTGCCTACAGCATTACCTGCGCTCTCTTTAGCGCAAAAAACACAAAAGCGTGCTGCAACTGTTGGTTTTGATTGGCCGACTGTACAGGGCGTTATGGAAAAAGTGTATGAAGAGCTTGAAGAAGTTCAAGATGAGTTGAGCGCAGAGCAAGTTGATATAGATAAAGTACGCCATGAGATAGGCGATGTCCTTTTTTCTGTGGTGAACTTAGCCCGTACTGTTGGCGTAGATGCTGAGCAAGCGTTACGCTTGAGCCAGAAGAAATTTGTGTCTCGATTTCAGCACATAGAAAAGATGGTAAAAGAAAAAGAGGCAACTATTGATGAGCAAGATGCAGAGACTTTACACGCGATGTGGCTTGCAGCGAAAGAAAGTCAAAGATAAATGACGATTTTGTTTAAATAATTTGAGACTGCTGCATCCTTTTGATAGAATAATGCTCCATTCAAGTGTCAGATATTCTTTTGACATACAATTATCAAATTAAAAATGATGTAGATCAGGTTCGATATGGCAACTAAGTATATTTTTGTAACGGGTGGTGTTGTTTCATCATTGGGTAAGGGTATTGCAGCGGCTTCTCTCGCTTCAATTTTAGAGGCTCGTGATTTAAAAGTTACGATGATGAAATTAGACCCGTATATCAATGTTGATCCAGGTACAATGAGTCCTATTCAGCACGGTGAAGTGTTTGTGACAGCAGATGGTGCTGAGACGGATTTAGATTTGGGCCATTATGAGCGTTTCATTCGCACCAAAATGACACAAAAGAATAACTATACTTCAGGCCGTATTTTCTCTGATGTCTTAAAAAAAGAGCGTCGTGGAGATTATTTAGGTGCTACGGTTCAGGTTATTCCTCATATCACCAATGAAATTAAACACCGTATTTTAGAGTGTGGTCAAGATCATGATATTGTAATCGTTGAAATTGGCGGTACAGTCGGTGATATTGAGTCTTTGCCTTTCCTCGAAAGTATTCGTCAGCTGAGTGTTGAACTCGGTCGTGAACGAGTCATGTTTATGCACTTAACATTAGTGCCTTATCTTGAAACGTCGGGAGAAATCAAAACTAAGCCTACTCAGCACTCAGTTAAAGAGTTGCGCTCTTTAGGTATTCAGCCAGACATCTTAGTCTGTAGAGCTCATGAAAATATCCCAACACATGAATGTGCCAAAATTGCTCTATTTTGTAATGTCGAAGAAAAAGCCGTCATTTCGATGAAAGATGTTGATAGCATCTATAAAATTCCTATGTTGCTTAAACATCAAGGTGTGGATCAGCTGATCGTACGTCGTTTCCAACTTGACTGTCCTGAAGCAAACTTACAAGAATGGGAACATGTGGTATATCAAGAAGCAAATCCTGCTCATGATGTGATTGTCGGATTAGTTGGTAAGTATATCGAACTACCTGATGCTTATAAATCTGTAAATGAAGCACTTAAACATGCTGGTTTTAAAAATAAAGTTTCTGTGAAAATTAAATATATCGACAGTCAAGATATTGAAGCAAAAGGCACTAAGCTTCTAGAAGACTTAGATGCTATTTTAGTACCAGGCGGCTTTGGTGAACGCGGCATTGAAGGTAAAATCAAAACAGCGCAGTATGCACGCGAAAACAATATTCCTTATCTAGGTATTTGTTTGGGGATGCAAGTTGCTGTGATTGATTTTGCTCGTCACGTTGCAGGTTTAAGCGGTGCAAGCTCAACAGAGTTTACGCCAGATACTCAGCATCCTGTGATTGCGTTGATTCATGAATGGAAATCTAATGAAGGTACAATGGAGACACGCTCTGACGCAGCAGAACTTGGCGGTACGATGCGTTTAGGTGAACAATTGTGTCATCTTGAACAAGACTCGCATGTGGCAAAAATCTATCAAGATTCAAACTGTATTGAGAGACATCGTCATCGTTATGAAGTGAACCAAAACTATGTAACGCAACTTGAACAAGCTGGCTTGAAGTTCTCTGGTCGCTCAAACGATAAAAAGCTGGTTGAAATCATAGAGATCCCTGATCATCCTTGGTTTGTTGCGGTACAGTTTCACCCTGAATTTACTTCAACGCCACGAGATGGGCATCCTTTGTTTGAAAGCTTTATTGATGCAGCAAAACAAAAATATAAATAAACAGGCTTCAAAATTTGGTTAAGGATAAATGATGATGAACATAGTAAAGGTTATAGGCCGTGAAATTCTCGACTCAAGAGGTCATCCGACCGTTGAAGCTGAGGTGCATTTAGCTGATGGTTTGTATGGCCGAGCCTGTGCGCCTTCAGGAGCTTCAACGGGAACAAGAGAAGCCCTTGAGCTTAGAGACGGCGATCCAAATCGTTATTTGGGCAAAGGTGTGTTGCAAGCTGTAGCGCATATTGAAAATACGATTGCGCCTGAGCTCATAGGTATGGATGTCACGCAGCAAGAGCTGATTGATAATACAATGATTGCGCTTGACGGTACTGACAACAAAGATAAGCTCGGAGCGAATGCTATCCTAGCTGTTTCGCTTGCTGTAGCAAAAGCCGCAGCCGCGGCTAAGCGTATGCCTTTATATGCTTATATTGCTGAGTTAAATGGCACGATAGAGCCTTTGACACTACCTCTACCGATGATGAATATCATCAATGGAGGAGAGCATGCAGATAATAATGTCGACATTCAAGAGTTTATGATCATGCCTGTCTCGGCAACTAGCTTTCGTGAAGCACTGCGCATGGGAGCTGAAGTATTTCATCACTTGAAAAAAGTTTTGCAGCAAAAAGGTTTGAGTACAGCCGTGGGTGATGAAGGTGGTTTTGCACCAAATCTTGCGTCAAATGAAGAAGCGCTGGTGGTCATAGAGCAAGCTATTGTCCAAGCTGGATATCAATTAGGGCAGGACTTTAAACTCGCTTTAGATTGTGCAGCATCGGAGTTCTATCAAGACGGGCAGTATCATTTATCTGGAGAAGGCCAGCGTTTTGATGCGCAGGGCTTTACGCATTATTTAGCAGATTTAACGCAAAAGTATCCTATTGTATCTATTGAAGATGGTTTAGATGAATCAGACTGGCAAGGTTGGTCTTATTTAACAGAGAAGCTAGGTGAGCGCATTCAGCTTGTAGGTGATGATTTGTTTGTCACGAATACTCAGATTTTATCCAGAGGCATCACAGAGCAAGTGGCTAACTCGATCTTGATTAAGTTTAATCAAATTGGTAGTTTGACTGAAACTTTGCGTGCCATTCGTATGGCAAAAGAAGCAGGCTATACTGTTGTAATTTCGCATCGAAGTGGTGAAACCGAAGATGCAACCATTGCCGATTTAGCAGTGGGTACCGCGGCAGGACAAATAAAAACAGGATCTCTATGTCGCTCAGATCGTGTTGCCAAGTATAATCAACTTTTGCGGATAGAATCATCTCTTGCCAAGCAGGCGCTGTTTCGCGGCGGTTCAGAGATTAAAGGACAGAATGCATAGAGCGAAACAATAAAAAAGCCGCTTTATGCGGTTTTTTTATTCACTCAAGTGTAAAAAGTAAGACTAAGGTATGAACACATTAAGTTTAATTCATCTTGTTGTATTCGCTTTGCTTGTGTATCGTATAGGTTTTGGGCACAATAGTTTGCCGGAGTATTTTCGCTTGCAAGAAAAAGTGATGATACAACAGCAAATTAATGACAAACTAGAACAGCGAAATCATATTTTGAGAAGGGAAGTTCAAGATTTACAAGAAGGTACAGATGCAATTGAAGAGCATGCGCGTTATGATTTAGGTTTTATTAAATCAAATGAAACATTTTACCGTGTGTTACATAAATCAGAGATACAATAAACCATTCGTATCTGTTGAACGATCCACCGAGGCTTGATGTGAACTCCTTATTATCTATTGTTGCTATTGTACCTGCTGCGGGTCTAGGTACGCGTATGAAAAGTGTGATGCCTAAGCAGTATTTGCCTTTGCATGGTCGTCCTTTATTGAGTCATACGTTATCGCGCTTGTTATCGCATCCACGCGTAGAACAGGTTATTGTTGCTTTGCATCCAGAAGATCAGCATTTTTCGACGTTAGAAGAAGCGTCGCATCCAAAAGTAAAGACCGTGATAGGAGGCGCAAGTCGCTCAGAGTCGGTTTTGCAAGGTTTAAAGTCTTATTCGGATAGTCCTCATACATGGGCGCTGGTACATGATGCGGCTAGACCTTGTATCACGCACCAGGATCTCGATCAGCTTATAGAACATGCTTGTACAACTCAACAGGGTAGCATTTTAGCCATGCCGGTACGTGATACGATGAAGCGCGTTCAGGCTGATGGTTGTGTAGCATCTACTGTTGACCGAGAAGGCCTGTGGCATGCGTTAACGCCTCAGCTGTTTTCTTGGTCTCTACTACGAGATGCTATTGCGCAAGCGCATGCCGAGCAACGAGAGATTACTGACGAAGCCAGTGCAATGGAATCGATGCAGCACAGTGTGCAGATTGTATCGAGTCGATTTGATAATATAAAGGTAACCCATCCAGATGATGTGTTACTTGCAGAACTTTTTTTGAAAGAACAGGAACAAAATTTATGATACGTATTGGTCATGGCTTTGATGTCCATAAGTTTGGCAGTGATAAGCCATTATTACTCGGTGGTGTGCATATTCCTTATGACAAAGGGTTGATTGCACATTCAGATGGTGATGTGATTTTACATGCGATAAGTGATGCGCTTCTCGGTGCGATAGGCGCAGGAGATATTGGTCGCCATTTTCCTGATAACAGTGAGGCTTGGAAAGATGCTGACAGTCGTGAGTTAATGCGTCATTGTTTTGCTTTGGTACAAAAGCAAGGTTATAAAGTCGGAAATTTAGATTGTACCGTGATTGCCGAAGCACCTAAAATGGCACCTTATATCAATCAAATTGAAGCTGTTATCGCACAGGACTTAGCTCTTGATACAGAGAATGTAAATGTTAAAGCCACTACAACCGAGAAGCTTGGATTTGTAGGACGTAAAGAAGGCATTGCTGTAGAAGCTGTTGTACTCTTGAAGAAACAGTCTATCACATGAGTGCATTGACTTATTTGCACGGTGCTGCGGTAGCTCAAGGACTGATGCGTTGTGAAGTAGATGATTTCTACGTTGAAGAAGTGTTAGGTTTTGAACCTAGTGGTGAAGGGGAGCATGTTTTTCTCTGGATTGAAAAACGAGGTACCAACACCCAATTTGTTGCAGAGCAGCTGTCTAAACTTGCTAAAGTACATCCTCGAGATGTTAGCTTTGCTGGTCAAAAAGACCGACATGCCAGAACCTTACAATGGTTCTCTGTACGTCTTGCTGGACAAGCTGAACCGCATTGGTGCAGTTTGAATGACGAGACGATTCAAGTCTTACGCACAGAACGTCATCATAAGAAACTACGTCGTGGCACGTTACAAGGTAACCGTTTTCGAATCACTCTGAAATCTGTTACGGGAATTGAGCATGTTGCGACGCGTTTTCAGCGCATCTGTGAGCAAGGTGTGCCTAATTATTTTGGAGAGCAGCGTTTCGGTCATCAAGGCAAAAATATCGACAAAGCACGAAGCATGTTTGCAGGTCAGCGTATTAAAAATAAAAATCAAAAAAGTATGTATTTATCAGCAGCACGCTCATACTTGTATAATCAGGTTGTCAGTCAGCGTATTGCGCAATATGGTGTGCAATGTCTTGTTGGAGATGTTGTGGTTTTACAAGGCTCTCACAGCTTTTTCTTAGTCGATTCTTGGTCTGATACATTAAAGCAGCGTTTGGATGAAAGAGATATCCATATTTCCGCTCCTTTGTGGGGTGAAGGTCAGCTCGCAACACAACAAGATGCTTTAACGTTAGAGCAAGGCGTAGCGGAGCAACACGAATGGATCACAGAAGGTTTAAGCCGCGCAGGTCTTAAACAGGAACGCCGTGCTATGCTTTTATATCCAGAAGCTCCTGAGTTATTGGTCGATACAGAGCAACAAAGTGTAACTGTTGCTTTTACACTCTCTGCTGGTTGTTTTGCGACGTCAGTTTTACGAGAGCTTATTGATTATAAAGATATGCAGCAGATCACATAGTATTTTAGAGTCATGATATTAAAAAAAGGAGAAGTTTATGATAAAAATTCTTGTAAGTAATGATGATGGTGTTCACGCACCAGGTATTCAAGCGCTTTCAGAACATTTACAAGAGCTTGGGGAAGTGCTCACGGTCGCACCCGATAGGAATTGCTCAGGAGCAAGTCATGCTTTGACTTTACATCAGCCTTTACGCTTGCAACACTTATCCAATGGCTTTATTTCGGTCAATGGCACGCCCGCAGATTGTGTTCATTTAGCTTTAAGACAGCTTTGTCAAGATGAGCCGCATATTGTGGTATCCGGCATCAATGCAGGTGCAAACTTAGGCGATGATGTCCTCTATTCAGGTACAGTCGCATCAGCGATGGAAGGACGCTTTTTGCAGATGCCAGCTCTTGCTCTATCTTTAGTCGGTACACAGCACTATCAAACAGCAGCACAGGTTGCCGTTGAGCTGGTTCAAAAGCTGTTGGCTAAGCCTCTTACAGGTACTCAGATTCTAAATGTGAATGTACCTGATGTGCCTTATGATGCACTCAAAGGTATGCAGGTTACCCGTTTAGGTGCGCGAAATAAAGCAAACAATATGATTCGTGAGCAAGACCCTGCCGGACGCGATATTTACTGGATAGGTCCTCCAGGTCAAGGCACGGATACCGAGGAAGGTACAGATTTTCATGCTATAAAACAAGGCTATGTCTCGGTTACGCCTCTGTCGATTGATGCAACAGCGCATCAGGCAGTCGATACACTCAATGCGTGGTTCGATTCGGAATAAAAGATAATTAACCCGATTACAATCAATGGAATGATGCAGGCATGAATGGATGGATGATGACCTATAATGCTCGACTAGTCGAGCTACTCAAACGCAAGCAGATTGTCGATCACCGTGTATTACATGTGGTCGAACAAACCCCGCGTTATCGTTTTTTAGATTCAGCATTAGTTGAGAAATCATTTGATCAAACCGCTTTGCCTATAGGTTTTGGTCAAACTATTTCTCAGCCTTATATTTCTGCTCTAATGATGCAAACCTTATTACAACACCAAGTACAAGACTCGGTTTTAGAAATAGGTACAGGCTCGGGTTACCAAACTGCGATGATGGCTAAGCTCTTTACACGTGTTGCGACGATAGAACGTATCAAAGCTCTACAAATTAGTGCTAGAAGGCGTTTAAAACAGCAAGATATTCATAATGTGCAGTTTAAGTATGGTGATGGCTGGCAAGGTTGGGAAGCCAAAGGCGCTTATGATGGTATTGTGGTGACCGCAAGTGTGCCAGAAGTTCCAGAGATCCTTCTTAAACAACTTAAGTTAGGAGGGTGCTTACTCATACCTGTTGGAGAGACGCATCAAGAACTCGCTTGTGTGGTAAGGCATAAACATCGCTACGAAACGAAAATGCTCGAAACGGTACGTTTTGCTCCTTTGGTGCGAGGTGATTTGGACTGAATGTGTAAGGAAGCATAAAACTAGGTGCAAAAAAAAGGTATTTCGCATCGCGAAACACCTTTTTCTGAATCACAACTGTATAGGTTTACACATTAAAGTGCGTAAGATACACCGAGTAAGATATGAGAGACATCTTCGGTTTTCATCCAGTGCTTACTTACACTGAAGTCGATCATCACATTGTCTGTAACAAATGCACCTACACCTAACTTAACACCCATACCTTTATGCTTAAGATAGAGATGACTATTTGTCTTGGTTTTCTTAGAAGTACAGTTCATTTTTTGGTATCTATAATTTGGCTCGGCATAAAAGAATAGGCGTTGTTCAGCAGTATCATAAACACTGAATTTAGTACCAAATGCTACATAACGTTCAAGTTCTAATTTAGTCTTAATTCTATCGTTATCTACGCTTGTACCGAAGTGAGCAATAGGTGTTACAGAAAGCGTATCATTCACTTGTATTTCATAACCTACTTGAGCGCCTATAGTCGTGTTGTCATATTCTTCATTGAATCCCGGCTCATCTATGTCAGTGGCTTGATAACCTGTTTCTAAACCTATTTGTAGAGGCCTATGTTTTGCTTGTGTTGCACACGCTGTAATAGTGATAAGTGTGGCTAAAATGACTTTTTTCATCTGTACTTTCCTGTATAAACCAGTTAGCTAATTAACTAACAAGAATTGTACAGTTATTCGCCTTTTTTGTCACTTTTTTAAGCCTTTTAGTTTGTTTTTTGTGATTAACGCACGTTTTATCAATATATAGGATGAATGAGATAGGTCTAAATTTTGTTACATACATCTTGTTTCTTTTTTTTCGATAAAGATCACGTTTTTTTGCGTTTTTTAGGAGTGTTTAGGCGATTTTAGTGGTTAAAAATAAGGTTTGGTTTTGTATCATGAGATAACCAACTAAGTATAGATTTATGTAGAGTAGCTTGTGGAAATAACTATTTATGAGCTTTTTGGAGTTAAATAATCTAACTTATATTATATAAATTAAAGATTAAGGTGTTAAAATTAAAATAAACATTAAAAGTATAACTTTGTAAACCAATATAATCTTTGAGCAGTTATAAGAATGCTATAAAAAAGGTATTTCGCATGGCGAAACACCTTTTTCTGAATCACAATGGTATAGGTTTACACATTAAAGTGCGTAAGATATACCGAGTAAGGTATGAGAGGCCTCTTTGTTTTCCATCAAGTGCTTACTTACACTGAAGTCGATCATCATATTATCTGTAATAAATCCACCTACACCTAACTTAACACCCATACCTTCATTCTTAAAAGAGACATAACCATTTGTCTTAGTTTTATCAGAAGTAAGGTTCATTTGTTGGTATCTATAATTTGGCTCGACATAAAAGAATATGCGCTGTTTAGCATTATTATAAACACTGAATTTAGTACCAAATTCTACATAATATTCAAGCTCTAACTCAGTCTTAATTTTATTGTTATCTAAGCTTGTACCGAAGTGAGTAATAGGTGTTACAGAAAAACTATCATTTATTTGTACTTCATAACCTACTTTAGCCCCTATAATCATGTTTTTATATTTTCCACTGAATCTCGCATTATTTTGTTGTGAGGTATAATATCTGTAAGTATAGCTACCTTTTCTTATCACTCCTTGGTATTGCGAGCTTGTCATTTTGTTGTCTTGAAAACCTGTTTCTAAACCTGTTTCTAAACCTATTTGTAGAGGCCTATGTTTTGCTTGTATTCCACACGCTGTAATAGCGATAAGTGTGGCTACAATGACTTTTATCATCTGTACTTTCCCGAATAAACCAGTTAGCTAATTAGTTAACAAGAATTTTACAATTATTCTACCTCCTTGTCACTTTTTTAAGATTCTTTGCTTGGATTTTGTGATTAATGCACGTTTTACCAACATATAGGATAAATGAGATAGGTGTAAATATGTTACATACATCTAGTTTCTATTTTTTGGGATAAAGATTACGTTTTTTTGCGTTTTTTAGGAGTATTTAGACGATTTTAGCGACTAAAAATAAGGTGTGGTTTTGTATCATGGGACAACTAAATAAGTATAGATTTATGTGGAGTAGTTTATATAAATAACGATTTATGAGCTTTTTAGGGTTAAATAATCTCATTTTTATTATATAAAATAAAGATTAAGGTGTGAAAATGAAAAAAAACCTTAAAAGTATAACTTTATAAACCAATATAATCTTGGAGCAGTTATGAGAATGCTATAAAAAAGGTATTTCGCATCGCGAAACACCTTTTTCTGAATCACAATTGTATAGGTTTACACATTAAAGTGCGTAAGATACACCGAGTAAGATATGAGAGACATCTTCGTCTTCCATCCAGTGCCTACTTGCACTTAAGTCGATCATCACATTGTCTGTAATAAATCTACCTACACCTAACTTAACACCCATACCTTCATTCTTAAGAGAGAAATGACCATTTGTCTTAGTTTTATTAGAAGTAAGGTTCATTTTTTGGTATCTATAATTTGGCTCGACATAAAAGAATACGCGTTGTTCAGCATTATCATAAGCACTGAATTTAGCACCAAATTCTACATAACGTTTAAGCTCTAATTTAGTCTTAATTTTATTGTTATCTAAGCTTGTACCGAAGTGAGCAATAGGTGTTACAGAAAACCTATCATTCAATTGTATTTCATAACCTACTTTAGCGCCTATAATCATGTTTTTATATCTTTTATTAAATCTCTCCTTATCTTCAGCGACAATAGGTAGATTTAATTTTTTCATTTCGGTTTCTTGAAAACCTGTTTCTAAACCTGTTTCTAAACCTATTTGTAGAGGCCTATGTTTTGCTTGTGTTGCACACGCTGTAATAGCGATAAGTATGGCTAAAATGACTGTTTTCATCTGTACTTTCCTGTATAAACCAGTTAGCTAATTAATTAACAAGAATTGTACAATTGTTCACCTTTTTTGTCACCCTTTTAAGCCTTTTAGTTTGTTTTTTGTGATTAATGCACGTTTTATTAATATATAGGATAAATGAGATAGGTGTAAATATGTTACATACATCTAGCTTCTATTTTTTTTGTGATAAATATCACGTTTTTCGCGTTTTTTAGGAGCATTTAGACGATTTTAGCGGCTAAAAATAAGGTGTGGTTTTGTATCATGAGACAACTAAATAAGTATAGACTTATGTAGAGTATTTTATAGAAATAACGATTTATGAGCTTTTTAGGGTTAAATAATCTTATTTGTATTATATAAAATAAAGATTAAAGTGTGAAAATGAAAAAAAACCTTAAAACTATAACTTTATAAACCAATATAATCTTGGAGCAGTTATAAGAAGGCTATAAAAAAAGGCATTTCGCATGGCGAAACACCTTCTTTTGCATCACAGCGGTATATGTTTACGCTTAGAATGCATAAGATACATTCAGAGCATAATTACGCACTTTCTGCCTTTCTGTTATGCTACCACTAATATTCTTATCAAAAGGTAACAAATGTTGCCAATGTAACCAATGTTGCCCTGCATTGAGGTCAACCATGATGTGCTTGGTGATCAATGCACCCACGCCAACTTTACCTCCTACACCGCGATAGTTGAGGAGTACCTGAACTGGATCAGAGTTACTATATTCTAAACCTTGCAGCTTGTAGCTTGGTTCTACGTATAAGAACAGATTACGTTCAGCGCTGGTATAAGCTGTGAACTTCGTACCTAGCTCCAAGTAATACTTTACTTTTGCATTGAGTGGAGAGGTGTGGAGTGTTCCCTTTTCTGGATTCATTATAGAGAAAGAAGCTTCTGGCTTATTATGGCGAACACTTGTACCGACATGAGCAATAGGTGTGATAGACGAGTGTGTTAAGTAGCCATTCATAACCAAAGTTAAGACCCACAGTTGCGTTTTTTATCTTTGAAATAGTTTGTAAGCCAGTTTCAACACCCATTTGAATCGAGTGGTGTTCTGCTTGTGCTACAGATGCTGCTATGGTCATCAGTGCAGCGATCACGATTTTCTTCATATTTGAACTTTTTAATGTTATCAAATTAGCTTTTTTAAAAATCATGAGTTTTATGCTTGAAAAAAGAGCTTGTCTTGTTTTGTAGAGATATGGATTTATTTTTTGTGGCATCGATCGCAATGATTGAAGGTTTTTTGCCAATTTTTTGGCGTCTTGAGTGTAAAGAAAAATTAAAACTATGTTTTGATAGTCTTTGAAATAAATCAAAATTACTTTTTTTTCTGTTAAAATTTCATATTACAAAATAATAAAGACATTGTATTTACTTTTTATGAAGACTTGGATCATTTTAATTTTATCTTTTTGCCTTGCCAGTTGTGTTGCGTCTAAATCGGGTTTGGCGCCTGTTGAATCAAAATCTTTTTATGCAACAGGCTTAACTTATGCGAAAGGAGGGGCTTATGTTGTTCAAACCGGCGATACGCTCTATAGTATTGCTTTTCGAGCTGGAACAAATATTGCAAAGTTAGCGCAACTTAATCATTTAAAAGAGCCTTACACCATTTATCCGGGACAATATTTAATTGTTCAGGACTCAAATGTAAAAAAATCATTTAGAAAAAATAAAAAAAATGTAAAAAAAGATCTTGCGCTCAAAGCAAATTCTCGTTTATCTTCACACTCTAAGAAGAGCACAAAGAAAGATAAAGTTGTAAAGCATCGGGTTCGCTGGGGTTGGCCTACGGAAGGTACTTTAACAAAACGTTTTGGTCAAAGTCAGCGGTTAAGTAAAGGTATTGAGTTTTCAGGACCTCTTGGCATGCCGGTTGTCGCAGCTGCTCGCGGTGAAGTGGTTTACGCTGGTAATGCTTTACGAGGTTATGGCAACTTAGTGATTATTAAGCATAGCGATGATTATTTAAGTGCCTATGCTCATAATCATAGGATTTTAGTACGCACTAAGCAAAAAGTTAAAAAAGGACAGCATATTGCCGATATGGGGAAGTCAGGAGTGAGAACTGTGAAGTTACACTTTGAAGTACGTTATCATGGCAAATCTGTTGATCCATTGAAGTATTTACCTCCTCAATCGATGTGAGTTGTGATTGAAAACGTCAACAGAAACTGCCAAGCAGCTTATATTTCTAGGTAGTTGATAAGAATACGTTGGATATAAATGATGAATCGAAAGGAAAACCAAGCAGCAGAAATAGAAACAGCGCTTATTGATATAGATGAGTCTGAAGTCGTTTCTGAACTCAATGATGACGTTGCCGCTTATTCAGAGGATACAACGGATGATGCAGCGTCAAGTGAACCGGAATCTGAGCAAAAATCACAATCGGAATTTCAAAAAAATCTTGACGCAACACAACTTTATTTAAGTGAAATAGGCTTTTCACCTTTGCTCTCTGCAGATGAAGAAAAGTTTTACTCGCGTAAAGCCCAAAAGGGTTGTGAAAAATCCCGCAATCGCATGATCGAGAGTAATTTGCGCTTGGTCGTCAAAATTGCTCGCCGTTACAATAATAGAGGTTTAGCCTTATTAGATTTAATTGAAGAGGGTAATTTAGGTTTAATTCGTGCAGTAGAGAAATTTGATCCTGAGCGTGGTTTCCGTTTTTCAACTTATGCGACATGGTGGATTCGACAAACCATTGAGCGCGCTATCATGAACCAGACGCGTACTATACGCTTACCCATCCATGTTGTAAAAGAGTTAAATGTATATTTAAGAGCTGGGCGTGAGTTGGCGCAAAAACTGGATCATGAGCCTACGGCTGAAGAGATAGCTGAAACTTTGAATAAGCCTATCGCTGATGTGAGCCGGATGTTAAAGTTAAACGAAAAAATCAGTTCAGTTGATACACCTATCAGTAGCGAATCGGATAAAGCATTGCTTGATATCATTGCAGACGATGAATATGTTGATCCCGATTTTCGGGTACAAGATGAAGATATTCGTTTATCTGTGATTCGTTGGCTCAATGAGCTCAGCAGTAAGCAACGTGAAGTGTTGGTACGCCGCTTTGGTTTAATGGGATACGAGCCTTCTACATTGGAAGATGTAGGAAGAGAAATAGGTTTAACGCGTGAGCGTGTAAGACAAATTCAAGTTGAAGCTTTGCGTCGATTACGTGAAATTTTAGGATCGCAAGGTTTATCTATTGAGGCTTTGTTTCACCGCAGTTAAGTGTGACTTTGTCACAGAACCCTATCATGAAGAGCAAAGAAGCGAATCTAGATGAAAGATTCGCTTTTTTGCTTTATAGACCATAGATCAGTCTATTGCTGAAATGGTTTCCGTATGTGCCAAAGCCGTCAGATCATAAATCAGATCTAATGCCTGTTTAGGTGACAGTTCATCAGGCCGAATACGTTGCACATAATCCTCTACAGCAGAAAGTACCTTAGGTTGAGGGGCATGTGTCCTTTGCGGAGCTGGCTCTTGCACAGAAGAGGTGGTGTTGATATGCGATGTCTCTTGCTCTAAAGTTTGTAGCTTAAGCTGCGCTTGACGAATAACAGACTGTGGCATGCCTGCTAATGCAGCAACTTGCAAACCATAGCTTTGACTGGCTGACCCTTCCTCAACCTTATGCATAAAAGCGATGCCTTGTTCATGCTCTATGGCACTGAAGTGTACATTATGCACTTGTTCATATTGCGCGGCCAATTGAGTGAGCTCAAAGTAATGGGTTGCAAATAAAGTCATAGAGGCCAGTCTTTGCGCCAAGTCTTCAGCAGCAGCCCAAGCGAGGGATAAGCCATCAAAGGTTGAAGTACCACGACCTATTTCATCCATTAACACTAAACTTGATGCGGTCGCATTATGTAAGATATTGGCTGTTTCGGTCATTTCTACCATAAAGGTTGAACGGCCTGAAGCCAAATCATCACTGGCACCAATACGGGTAAAAATGCGATCAAGGGTACCAATTTTAGCTTCGCTTGCTGGCACGTAACAACCAATATGCGCCATTAAAGCAATCAAAGCGGTTTGTCGCATATAAGTCGATTTTCCGCCCATGTTCGGGCCTGTGATCATAAGTATTTTTCGCTTTTGATGTAGCTGCGTTGAGTTGGCGATAAAAGGCTGCTCACGGCGTTGCTCAATAACAGGATGACGCCCATCTATGATATCGATACCACGTTGTGGCATTAATTGCGGACGACAATAGTTGAGGCTTTCAGAACGCTCAGAAAAGTTACTTAAAACATCGAGCTCGGCACAGGCAAAAGCAGCACATTGTAATGCGCCTAGCTCTGGAAGCAGTTGCTCAAACAAAGCGTCCCAGAGTTCTTTTTCTAGTGCTAGAGCATTGGCTTGGCTAGACAGTACTTGCTCTTCATACGATTTCAATTCAGGAATAATATAACGTTCAGTATTTTTTAAGGTTTGACGCCTTTGATAATGCTCAGGAACGAGGTGCGCTTGACCACGAGAGACTTCAATCGCAAAACCATGCACTTTACTGTATTTGATTTTAAGCGTGCTACATCCTGTTTGCTGACGTTCACGTTGCTCTATTTTATCGAGTTCGTCACTGGCTCCATGGCTGAGTTGGCGAAAGCGGTCAAGCTCTTGATGATAGCCGTCACGTATCACACCGCCATCACGAATGAGCATGGGTGGTTGATCGACCACAGCACGTTCGAGCAAATCGAGTGTATGTGGAAAAGGTCGAATCGATGTGACCAGATGCTGCATTGCAGGGATAGCAATCGCTTGTAGTTGATCTTGTATTTCAGGAAACAACCGCAGTGCTTGTCTGAGCTTCACGAGATCTTTAGGTCGCGCCGTGTTCAGAGCCAAACGCGCCAAGACGCGCTCTATATCACCTATATGTTTGAGTTGCGTGCGCAGCGTTTCGTAGCGGTTGGTCTCAATCAAACATGTGACGTTATCTAAACGCTGTGTTACTTTTTCATGCGAGCGCAATGGTTGATGGAGCCAACGTTTGAGCAAGCGACTGCCCATAGGCGTTTGTGTGCGATCCAAAATGTGCGCAAGGGTATTATCAAAACCGCCATTTAAGTTTTGGCTCAGTTCGAGGTTCTTTTGCGTTGTGGCATCGAGCAAGATAAAGTCATCTTGATGCTCGGGCGTAATCGCATGAATATGTCTGAGCGTTGTGCGCTGGGTTTCTCTTAAGTAATGTAACAACGCGCCTGCTGCGCATAAAGCTTCGTGTTCATCTTCAATGCCAAAGCCTGTGAGATCGTGCGTGCCAAGCTGCTCGGTTAAGATTTTAAAACAGGTTTTAAACTCAAATTCCCATTCTGGACGTCGCGTTACAGCAGAAAGGTGAGTGAGACTTGTGAGCTCTGGATGTGACTCAGAATATAAAAGCTCGGCAGGGCGTGTACGTTGTAAGTAGCTTTGTAAAGCGTCTTCGTTGGTTAAAGTGCTGACCACAAAGCGTCCTGAAGTGAGGTCTACTGTGGCAATACCTAGGTTTTGAGCGCCGGCATACACAGCAGCTAATAAGTTGTCTTGTTTTTCAGGTAAAAGAGACTCGTCGGTTAAAGTACCAGGTGTGACGATGCGCACGACCTCACGCTGAACAGGCCCTTTGCTGGTTTTAGGATCCCCTGTTTGCTCGCAAATGGCAATGGACTCACCGAGCTGAACCAACTTGGCCAAATAACCTTCGACCGCATGATAAGGTACGCCTGCCATAGGAATAGGATCACCACCACTTTTGCCTCGTGCAGTCAGCGAGATATCTAAAAGTTGTGCTGCGCGCTTGGCATCGTCATAAAACAGTTCGTAAAAGTCACCCATACGGTAAAACAGTAAAATATTGGGATGTTGTGCCTTAATGGAAAGATATTGTTGCATCATTGGGGTATGTTGCGTTGTACTCGATGCGGAATTTGTGCTCACATCTTCACCTCATGTTGTTCGCTTTATAGGGGTTATCATAACGAAATTTTTGATCAATTTATATTACATAAGTAAGGTTTTTTTTATTACGAAGATCGTAAGTATTGTATGTACGTTCAGGACTTATTTTATCCTCTGTTTAAGGTTTACCTATGAAGCGGTTGTTGTATACTAGGAAGAATTTTAATCACAGCTCGTCTTCATCGGAGATAAAACATGAATGATAACCGAAAAAAAGCATTAAGTGCCGCACTAGGTCAAATTGAAAAGCAATTTGGTAAAGGCTCCATCATGAAGTTAGGTGACGCTTCTGCTTTAGATATTGAATCTGTTTCAACAGGATCTCTAACGCTAGATATTGCTTTAGGTATAGGTGGTTTGCCTTTCGGTCGTATTGTTGAAATTTATGGCCCTGAGTCTTCAGGTAAAACAACGTTAACCTTGCAGGTCATCGCTCAAGCGCAAAAATTAGGTAAAACCTGTGCGTTTATTGATGCAGAGCACGCATTGGATCCTATCTATGCGGCTAACTTAGGCGTGAATGTAAAAGAACTTTTGGTCTCTCAGCCTGACACAGGTGAACAAGCGCTCGAAATTTGCGACATGTTGGTACGCTCTGGTGCAGTCGATGTGGTGATTGTCGATTCTGTTGCAGCGTTAACGCCTAAAGCTGAAATTGAAGGTGATATGGGCGACTCGCATGTCGGCTTGCAAGCACGTTTGATGTCGCAAGCTCTGCGTAAGCTCACGGGTAACATTAAACGCTCAAATACCATGTGTATTTTCATTAACCAAATCAGAATG
>DDNL01000010.1:0-948 GCA_002341165.1 Shewanellaceae bacterium UBA2521 | reverse complement strand
ATCAGAATGAAAATTGGTGTGATGTTTGGTAATCCTGAAACCACGACAGGCGGGAACGCTTTGAAGTTTTACTCTTCTGTGCGTTTAGATATTCGTCGTATAGGTGCCATTAAAACAGGTGATGAAGTCACAGGTAACGAAACCCGCGTTAAAGTAGTGAAGAACAAAGTCGCACCACCTTTCAAGCAGGCTGAGTTTCAAATTTACTACGGCAAAGGTATAAGCAAAGAAGCGGAGCTGGTGGACTTAGCTGTGCAAGAAAAGCTGATCGAAAAAGCCGGTGCTTGGTACAGTTACCAAGGTAGCAAAATTGGTCAAGGTAAAGCCAATGCAATGAAGTTCTTGGCTGAGAATGCAAGCGTTGCTGAAACCATTGAAACTGAGATTCGTCAACGCCTGTTACTCACGAAAAAAGTCGCTACAGAAGAGGTTGCTGAGACAGAAGCACTGTGAAGATTGCTGAGCTGAAAACCATGGCGGTGCGTTATCTGCATCGCCGTGAGCATTCTGCTGCTGAATTGGCTGTTAAATTACAACAGAAAGGCGCAGATGCCACGTCTGCACAAGAAGTTATTCTCTATTGTCAGGAGCAAGGTTGGCAGTCAGACAAGCGGTTTACCTCGATGTGGTTGCGTAACGCTTATGCCAAAGGGCACGGCTTATACAAGGCGCAGCAGCAACTCCAGACTTTGCATCAGATAGAAGCGCATTTGATTGATCAGGTTGCAGCGGAGCTGGATTTAGATTGGCTTGCTTTAGCGCAACAGGTGATGCAAAAAAAATTCAAGCAAATAAGTCTTTCTGATCCTACATTGCAACGTAAGGTATATCAGTTTTTGTATCAACGTGGCTTTAATGCCGAGACGATTCATCAAGCTTTCCATATATCAGATCATATGTCATGTGAGCCGTAAAGCAGGCTGCATGAACAGGATCGATTCTAGAAGT
>DDNL01000095.1:18685-78321 GCA_002341165.1 Shewanellaceae bacterium UBA2521 | reverse complement strand
GAAACTTTTAAATCAAAGATTAATCTATCTCAGCATCCTCAACTTTTCTCTCTTACTTTACATCACTGCTTACATTAATTCTTAAAGCCTTTGAGACTAAAATAATTTTATGAATGTCCCTTTAATTTTATTTTACTCTTCCCTTAAGCTCTACTTTACTCTATCTGCGCTGTAAATCGTGTAGCACTTTAATTATTTTTCATACGTAAATGTAAAAACCTTTAAATCAAAGATTAATCTATCTTAGCATCCATCAACTCCTCTTTATTGCTTAAGCCCTAAAGCCCTTGAAGCCAAAATGATATGATGGATATTTCATTCATTCTCCTCTAACGCTTTTTTATTTTATTTATGCTGTAATCGCAGCAGCGCTCTCATAATTTAATTTCACTTTAATAATTTTTTTCTCGTAAATCAATTGAAGATATAATGCGTACGGATTGAGTATAAATCTCTGATCTGTCTAATAGATTTTGAACAATACAAGTTAGATAGAAGTCGAGAGATCGATGTGAAAAAACTGTTCTATTGAGCAGCTTTTCATGATCTGCACTTTAAAAAGAGTCAACTTACTCAGACTGAGTCGTTGATGAATCCTATAATGGAGGGCGCTCTCGGTTAAGCTTTTCCCTCGAGACTTCATAATTAAAAAAGCCAAAATTTTCTAGATGCCTTCTCAGTATTTCATATGAAATATTTTTCTTTGGATGATTTGAGCTCTATATTTCTTCCAGTAAGGTCTCAAAGAAAGTACGAGGTGTCATACCTGTAACCCAAGCTTTATAGTGTGCACGTAAATAAGCATCATCATGTTGCTGCCAGGTGATTTAAACGGTGTTTTTTGCCACTCCAGTTCTTGCTGGTTATTAGGCCGAGCTATCCATATCTCTCGAACATTTGATCCTGTAACTATGGTCTGAGTGCAGATAACAGAATCACCTAAAGCGACATAAGCGCTTTTATTTTTTATTTGATAACATAAATAAAAAGAATAGATTATTTTTATAGTTACATAGTAGGACGGCTATATTTTATGAAGTGTTTTTTGTTGAGTTAGATTAATTTACAATGTTTGCGATAAAAAACATATGAAATTTTGTCTTATTGCGTAATTTTTTTATAAATTTTTTATTAAAATAAAAAAGTTATTATATTTTTATCTGTTGTTAAATAGATAAAAACTATACATCTAAACGAAAAATGAGAATCAAAACCTAGCGATGAGATCAATACTTATGTTGCCTCAATATGACTTGAGTCATTAAGTGGTTGTTCCAGTAGAGAGGAGGAAGTATACAGATTGTTGTGGTGATGATATCAGTAAGAGAGTGGTAATTCTGATACATCATTAAGAGCGCGTAAGCCATAAAGGATGATATAAGAAGAGCTCGTCTGCGAGGTCGAATTTCATTAAGGTGGCAGATAAAGCACAAGCTTAAAGCGGTATGTGTACTGTAATCTAAGTTAAATCTAGGCCAGATGCTAAGTTGCATATCGATGAACATCAGTAAGTAAGCCCAGCTTATAGATAGTGAGAGGCTTATCAATCGAATTGCTTGCTTTTTTAGCCCATGTGACAAGCTATCTTTATAAAAGAGTAAAGCACAGAGTAGGCCAAGGCTTGGAATATAAGCATCGGCTATGTTGTCGAGTTGTTCAAAGGTTAAACTGAAAGTCATATTATTATTTTGTGTATAAATGGAGCTTAATTATTAAGATCTGAGGTGCTTGACGATAGCTCTAAATGCCGAAATGCTTAGTAGTTTTGATTTTACATGATTCTTCGAAAAATAGGTATTACTTGATGTTTTAACAATCACAATTTTTTCTTTTTTATTAATGTAAATGTATTGGCCATATATGCCTATTGCGATACATTCTTGTTCAGGGTCAGCTGGGATCCACCACTGAAAACCATACCCAAAGGGCTCGTTGTCACTGCCATTATAACCCGGTTTAGTATGTCTTGAATGCCATGTTGTTGAGTCTTTAATCCATGATTGTGGCACCACTTCTGTATTCTCAACAAAGCCATCACGCGCTACCATGCGACCAAATCGAGCAAAGTCGCGTGTTCTCATATTTAATCCACCAAGCACAATAGCTTCGTCATAGTCATCAACAATAAAGACTGCACTATCTTCGGTTTTTAATTTTGACCATATTTTCTCATCAAAATACTCTACAAAGGGTTTTCCTGTGATAGCGCGAATGAGCATACCTAGTACATGTGTATCAAGGCTAACATAGTGTACTCTTTTGCCAGATGGTTTATCTTTTTTAAGGCTTATCGCAAACTCATCCATGGATGCACCTAGTGCTATAGCTCTCCCAAAACGGTTAATATCTGAGGAGAAATCATCATAATCTTCATTAAAAAGCACACCACTGGACATTTCTAAAATATCATGGATAGGCACTTTGTTGTACCCACTTTTTTTGAGTTGTGGTACATAGCTTGTAATGGGGCTTCTTAAGTCGAGCTGATACCCATCATCCATCGCTATACCGAGTAAAGATGAAACAAATGACTTGGATACAGACCAAGCTATGCGTCTATCTGTTGCTTTTGTACCTTGGTAATAGTCTTCGAAGATAATTTTATCTTGATCAAGTACAAGGAAGGAGGTGGTTTTGGTTTGGTTTAAATATTCTTTTAATGTAAGAGTCACTCCTTCATGCACAAAGCTTGTAGGTAATTGGCTCATATCATTAGGCTTGTCTTTATTATGATATGTAAACTGAGAGGGTGTGCCTGTTGGCTTTACTTCCACAGTACGATAAATCTCATCCATATGACTGAAGTTGTGTACGATTTTATCGGAATCAAAAAGTGTTACTGTGCCATATAAGCGTGTGATTTGAGGTTGCACTCGAGCAATTATAATAATAAGCAAAACGGCCGCAATAATGAGAGCTCTATAGTTCTTAAGTTGTTGTACTATAGTCATAATTTACCCTTTATGGCTTGTAGTATTTCCATATTCTCGTGAATCTGCTCGAGTTTGAAAAGTCAATACATTAAATATAGTCAACTTTTCATTATTTTCTTAGCTGTTCAAAGAAGTATTGTTACTCGTTTAGCGGTATGACTCTAAATAAGCCATTTTCTACATGCTCAAACATATACTCTGGGTTGTAATAAGGGTGAAGCATCACTGAATCATACTTGTGGTACTCATTTAAGTATTTAATATGAATGCCATTTGATAAGTTTTTAGATGTTATTTTTATTTTTAGACCTTTAATATTTTTGTTTTTTTTAAATTTTGTTGGAAGATATATTTTATTTTTCTTATATTTTTGATTTACGATGAGGTGAACTTGTTTCTTATAATACTTATGTGTTGAGACCATCAGATCATGAATGAGTTTTTGTTTGCTTTTTCTTGAGTGACTGGATGTTCTGTTTACTTCTTTATTGAAGTAAAAAGTTAGAAAATTATCTTCTATGTGTTTTTTTCGAATAAAGAACGCATCGGGATAGAATTGTTGGATGACTCTTTTATATCTGTAGATAGGGTCGATATCCAGTGTGTTATTCAAATCTTGAGTATTCTGCTGCGTGACTTGGGCTTCATTACTTTTCCGATGATGCGTAAATCCAACTACAACCTGCGTTTGATGAAACTTTTGTAGTACAACTGAACCATGATCTGATGGAGTGAGATACGCAAGCGGAAAGTCATTTTTTCGAATACGTTCTGTATTGAACAATGCGGTGCCTATATGCCTTGTTCCTTGCTCGGCTAACAGAAATGGATTATCGGCATATTTCACTATACCATGACTGATCACATTTAATTTTTTATCTTTTACAGGAGCGTTATTATATAAAATGGCAGGATAGAATTGATGAGGAGTTTTTTTTGTATCGTTATCGTTTTGTCTAGGGCGTGCAAGAATAAAAGTAAGTCCACAGTTGTGCTGGTAGATTTTGAGTGGAGCATCATCATGCGCGCTATCTTCTGTCCCATCGAAGTGATAAAGAATATTGCCGATCTCTTCATGAATATAGGGATGTTCCGCACTATCATAAATTGTAATTGGGTCATGATCAGTCCATCTGTTTTCGGCAAGTTGCGGTGCAATCATGAAATAGGATGCGTTCTTCTTTGCATCAAAACCCAAGAATAATGCTGTATAGTGAATATCATTTCTATGGTTTTTGATTTTTACAATAGAATAAAACTTTTTGCTTTGACTATAATTCCTTAAATTTTTATACATGATGAGCTGTTGTAGTTGATTGTGATTCATACATAGTTTTTCGTTTATAGAGCATACTTCATTGTTAAATGCTCTCAGAGATTCCAACGCCTCCTGCGTTGCTCTAGAATAGTTATGTTTTAAATGATCATCATGATGAGAAAATTGTTTTTCTGTACTACTCAATACAATAGAGAAAGCTATATTAGGTAAAAAGAAAATGAGGACAAGCAGAAGTGTTATTGTTCTTATATGCGTCATATCAAATCCGTCTATATTTTTAATGTGATTAAAGTCTACAGAATAACTTTTTTCAGATCTGAAATCTAAAAATTTAAAAAATTATTAAAATTTTGATAAGAAAAATTGTGTATAAAGGGCAAAAGTTTATGGATGCGCTTTTTATACTGTCAATATTTATAAAATAAATCAGCACACTTTACATTTTTATAGATTCAGTTCAAAGGGCTTTTTAAGAGGTTATCTTTGAGGGTGAAGAAGCGAAGTGAATTCAAGTAAAACTCCCCGTGACTGTAAAAGCTTGAACATAAGTGATGTAGGTATTTGATCATGAACTAGCTTTCTCTTAATACCTTTTATTGTTTTGCATATAGCTGCTTTTGACGTTCCTTTTATCAGTGCTATTTTTTTGTGTATCATCCACCATCAGTAACCCTAAGCTGTGCAGCTCTTTTAAGGTTAAATTTAAATCACCAAAATTTTTTTTGTAACAATTTGGTGTGTGTTAATTATTGGTATTTTTTATGTACATAAGTTTGTTTTTTAGTAATATAGTATAAATAAATTCCATTAAAATTATAGTAGTATTGAACAAAATAAATCTGTTATAAATCTGTTGTAAATCAGTTATTTTAAATAATATTTTATATTTTCAGGTTACATGTTATATAGGTGTGATATGTTTAGCGTTGAAGTATGCCTTTATAGAAGGAAAGATCTTGAATCATGAATATCCGAGAAATGAGGTCATTAAATAGGGCAGTGAAAAAATACTTAGCATCGCATGATGATTTACTCCAATTAGGAGTACAAGAATTGCAAATGGTCACTTGGAATATTCGTTATGATACTTGGCTTATTTCAGGCACCGATTGTAATTGGTTACATGAGTTTAATGAAAAGAAATTAGATAAAATAGGTTGTCAATATTTACAGAATAAAGTAGAGCTTTTAGATCCAAGCAAAGATTTAGTGAAGCGTTATCGAGATCAGATGCTGCAACAAAAACAAGTCGATACGATTATTACCAAGTTAACACCTTCGGGTTACGATGAGATGATAGTTTCTACAAGGAAAGAGCTTAATTGTGCAGAAATAAAAAAATTACACTTTTGTATGCCGGTGGCATTGAAGCTATTTAAAGAATATGCGAAGGATTATTGCTGGTCACCGATCAAGAAAAGTCAGTTTGTGTATGACTTGCACAAGAGTCAATCAAGTCATTTATTGGAAGAAAATTTAACAGGTTTAAAGTTTAGTTTTGGGGATTTAGAGCTGACAGCCAATGAGCTTAAGTTTGTTAGAGGTGTTGTGCTTGGATATAAGAAAGATCAGTATGATATGGCTTCAGATACGGTTTATAAAATAAAACGTAGACTTATGCAGAAGTTAGGCGTGCATAATACCCAGCAGTTGATGGTATCTATGTGCCGTTATGGTGTGGTGGATTATGTAGTGAAGTGCTTGATTTAGCGAGAACTGTAAATTTAGGTATAGAAGTTTTTTATGATGTGTTTGGTGGAGGTGGCGGGATTTGAACCCGCGTCCGAAAAACCTACATCCTCAGCGCTACATGCTTAGTTTGTCTTTAAGTTAACTTAGTGCGCTCCGACAAACAGGATTTCACTAAGCGATTCTAGAAAGTGTTTCGCGCGAGATGCCTAGACACATCTTTTTGCTATCATGCGTGGGATGACCATCGAAATCCTCTGCCCACATGAAAAACGTGAGGTCGATGGGAAGTCAGCTGTTATTAAGCAGCTAGTGCTTCGTTGAACGAGTTATCGTTTGCAACTATTTTTTTGCGGCTTTTTACGAGGCCAACCGCCCCTCGGCATGCTCCTCGGGTCTCGTGAATCTCGTCGAATCCAGAATCACCCCCAATTAACCTTTTTAGTTTAACTTATTGTTTGCTGAAAAGAAAGCCTATCTTGATGAATGTTTGAGCAGTCGAGCTTTATCACGTTGCCATTCTTTGTCTTTGAGATCGGCTCGTTTATCATGATCTTTCTTACCTTTTCCTATGCCAATCTCAACTTTGACATAAGATTTCTTCCAATACATAGCTGTGGCAATAATGGCATAACCTTTACGCTCAACAAGGCCTTGTATACGATCAATTTCACGTCGATGCATTAAAAGTTTGCGTGTACGCATAGGGTCGGCAACTACATGTGTGCTGGCAACGTTTAATGGTGTAATAGTACAACCAAATAAGGAAGCCTGATTGTCTTTGAGAAGTACATAAGCTTCTGATAAGTTAATTTTACCAGCACGTAAAGATTTGACTTCCCAACCTTGTAAGGCGAGACCTGCTTCGATGGTTTCTTCAATGTGATATTCATGACGGGCTCTTTTATTGAGCGCAATAGTCGATGACTGATTTTGTTTTTTAGATTTATTTTTTTTCATAATGCGAACATTATACGCATTATTTATAAAATTTCATATATTTTCATGTATAAAATGCTCACCTTTTAAGATAGGCATGATAAAATTAGGTTTTGTTTTAAGCTTTTGAAGTGTATGAGGTTCTTGTTTATGCCAACAATTAAACGCTGCAAGCGTGTGGGATTTAGTGCTCAAGAGATGTATGACTTGGTCAATGATGTAGCACGCTATCCAGACTTTGTTCCTCATTGTTGTGCTGCACACATTTATGATGTGAGTGATCAGAGTATGACTGCAAGTTTAACGTTAAAGCTTAAAGGAAATATCCAACAATCTTTCAAAACACACAATGTATTAACACCACACACATCAATTGAGATGCATCTGGCATCAGGTCCTTTTAAGAGCTTACATGGTGTGTGGCATTTTATACCTTTAGGTGCACAAAGTAGTCAAATTGAGTTAGATTTATCTTTTGCATTTAAAAGTAAATTAACGGAACTTGCATTAAACCCGATATTCAGTCAGTTGATTCATTCTATGATTGATGCTTTTGTGCAGCGTGCAGAGGTTGTTTATGGAAAAAAATAAAGTGGATCAGTTCCAAGTTTTTGTTGTTTATGCGCTACCACATGAGCAGAGAGTTTTTGCTGTGTGGGTATCCGAGGGTACAACTGCTTTGCAGGCAATAGAGATGAGTGGTGTACTCGATTATTATCCTCAGATAGATATACACAATACATCAATAGGTATTTTTAGCGAAATTGTACCACTTGACCACATTGTTTCTGGAAAAGAGCGCATTGAAATTTATAGACCCCTTGTCGCTGATCCAAAAGAGCTGCGTAAAAAAAGAGCACAAAAAGCGGTTCATGAAGGTAGAGCAAACCAGAAAACAGGTGGTCGCGTACGCACCGAAGCTACACAAAAGAAAAAAGAAGATTAGCATCTTCTTTTTTTCATAATGCCTTCGAGAGAAGCGTATCTGATCTTCATATCTATGCTTATCTATCATGCTTTAGGATTTATCTTTTTTTGAATCAGCTTGTTTTTGTAAGTTTTCATTTACAAGGTTGTTGATATGCTCCTGATTTGCTTGCATAGAGGCTTCAATGCTTTTGCCTACTGTTGCAGCGACGGTTTTCTCTAAAGAGGTTTCAAGTGTGGCGGCGACAACCTTAGAAATAACTTTGGTCATCACTTTTTGATAAACGTAATGAATATAAAAAGCGACTGCTGCGGTGATAGCTGCTAGAGCCGCTACGATAATAAGAGTGCCTGTAAGTAAATAGGTTTCAATGTGAGCCATGAAGTGTTCAGCCTGACCTAAGATGTTTTCTGTACGTTGTTCTGTTGTTGCAATAAAATTTTCTGTTTTCGCCATAAACTGATCTGAACGCTCAAGCAGTTGTTGACTGTGTTCGACCTGATTATTAATTTTCGTTTGTGTGTCTTGGATTAACTTTTGTGATGAGTTGATGCTGTCTTTTACTTTTGTACTGAGTGAACCAAGGCCTTTATCTAAGTGCCCTTCAAGTTTATCGGAAATAATATCTGCAAGTGGGTTATTGCAATTTGAGTCTGCTTGACTCGCACCTTTAGACTTACTGGAAGCTGATGCTGTAGCCTGTTTAAGCTGATCGAGAATACTCATTGAGGTTTCCTTTATTATGTTTATCAAAAAAGAGGGTTTTTTAACCATGTTACAATATTTGTATTATTTTAGTCCAATATGTGTTTGATAAAAAGTCAGGTTTGTTTTTTTTGAGGGGGGCTTTTTATTATAAGGTTTTTTGATTTAATGATCTTTGTTTTTTATATTTTAGGTGATTTATGTTTAAGAATTATTGGGTCACAAATTAAGTAAATACTAATTAGAAAATATGTGTGGTTCAATAAATAAACATCAAGAAATTAAGCTACCAGAGGTTTTGCTAAAAATAAAAAGAAAGGATCTACTTTTTTTACCCAGATATCCGAATTGGACTCAGATTTTAGTTGTCGAAGCGACTCAAGATTTTAATGATAAATCAGAACATGTTGCTGATCAAAATGCTAACATAATTTGTAAAATATTACCTGTAAGGGTTGTTAAGGTGCTTTCTTATCAGAAGCATTTATTAGGTGAACATGTTTATCAAGGGTTTTCAGGTGCTGAAAATTTTTGGGCTTTAATGGCGTGGATTTTTGATATCGAAAAATTATTACAATAAAAAAATTAGAGAGTGAAGAAGCGTTAAAAAATCTCACAAAGGAAAATAAAGTTGCCTCGATGTTTTTTTGTGTTAAATATTTTGTGTATGGCAATTAAAAGGTATAAATAAATTGAAACTTTGATTACATTAAGGATTGTTTAAAATATATAAATAAGGAATTATTATGTTTTCAAATGTTTCTAAAAATATAGCCTATGCTATGTGTTTGTTTTCTTCTCCTTTAGTTTTCTCTTCTTCTTCTTCACTTTCTACAATGTATGATGCATTGCAAGATGGTAATCAAGTATATCTTGCTCGTGCATTGAGTGCAGATAAATCAGAAGTGGTATGGTTTAAAAATAATCAACAGGATGCACATTCTGCTTACACATATCATGTTTATGTTGAACCTGATGCCTTAAGTTGTACTGCGCAGATGAAAGTTATAAGCGGCAAGTGTTTGTTTTCTTATGGTAATAAAGGTATTAAAATTCCTTTTTCTCAACTTATACTTGATGCGTTTTACAATGATTATGATATTACAGAGCACTCCATGCTTTCTCATCAAGAAGCTGAGTATCTCATTACGCGCTATTTTAACCGTAGCCGCTATACCAAAGTATTTAGAGCTTTAAATGATCGCTACTTTAAGTTTGATATTTCATTGGAGCAATTATTAAATAGAAATAGGGTGTCTGAGCTTGATTCATCTTTTAGACTTGAGCAAGAAGATGCCGCTTATCTTTTACCTGTATTCACAGCAAATGTTTATAATTCTTTTAATGCATATGACTATGAAGCGTACCAAAAACTACAGGATGATGTGTTTAGGCTTATTCTCAAAGCACAAGACAATGAACAAGAAATGGTACAGTGGGTTAATGTATATTTAGATCTTGTGCAGAATTTAGGTCGTATTATACTCAAAATCTCTAAGAGCATTGATCAGGTAATTGGTTCTATGCCTGACGGTAAATATGCTTCACTTACATCAGATGATAAATATTTTTTACTTAATCAGCAAAAGAAGCTTCTTGGCTTATATTTTAAGAGTTTAAAACTATTAATTCATGATGATATATCTCAACATATGCGAGCTGTTATTTTAAAAACAGGCCGTGTTCAATTTAATTCAGGGCAATTTAAACTTGATGATATTGAAATGTATCAAGAGCTATTGCATCATATTCTCGCTACCAAGAAATGGATGTCGATTCAAGATTATGATCAGCTAGATGGCAAAAGTCATATGCAGACGTTTGAAAGTGAGCTTTATTATCCTTGGTATAATTTTGAGAAATCAATAGGAGCTTTATATCTACCCTATGCTGTGACGCAAGGATATAGAAATCAGAAACATCAAAATTTTAGTCAATATGTGTTACAAAAAGAAATAGATATCTTAGCTGTAGCTCATGATAACTCAGCGCAGTTGATGCATGTATTACAAAGTCAAGCTGTAGATAGAGATCAGACTTTATTACAAAGTATTCAGGCTTTATCTGGGGTTTCTTTTATAGATAAAAAGCGTGTTCGCAGGTGGTTTGAAGTGCAAAAGAATGATCTAGAGATCAGATTTGAATTGGATGATTTATTAGGTTTGCCGTCTAAAGAAAACTACTCTGTTGTTCCAAGCTTAGCCTTACATCGTGAAGTAGATAGCTTGTTTGACCTTCATCAAGGTGCTTTGCTTGATAAGGATGATTTGTCTCTTCTGGTGCAAATTCTTAATGAGATTGAATTAAATATTTCAAGTTCTCGCGAATTTGGTTCCCAGCAATATTCTGCACTTTATCTATTCCATGCATTACAACAAGTTATGGTAACGCATATTGATATGATGATCGATGCAATCAAGGTTCACTTCAATGAAACATCCCTAACTCGAGAACAAAAAAATAGATTGTTGACCAAAATTTATTATTTACATCAGGTACACATTTCTAATTTTACCTTTTATTTTTCTCGTTTAGATGTTTATCATTATCCGATTTCAAAGCAAAGTGTCATGGATTACTTACGCTTTTTAGATGGTTATGTTGATGTATTATCCGAACTGAAGACTTATGATGTCGAGGTGGAATCAGTTTTTCATCGGCTTATTCCTGCAACCCTTCTGATAGATTACGCAGCATCTTTATCTTATGTCGATGCATCAGATGTAGATAAGAACAGGATAAACCAGTATATACAATATTTGAAACAGCGCAGTGTAGGTATAGAATAAGTTGATATATGTTTTAGAAAGCATCTGTAAAGATGCTTTCTTTTATCATAGGTTGATTGCACGCGTCTATAATTGAATCAGTTTACATTTGAGGAGGTGGATGATGTTGAAACCTTACCTACATCTTTGGTTTGTGCTGTGTTGCGCTTTATGCATGCACAATATTGCTCAAGCTAAAGAAGCACTAGTGGTTTCTACATTACAAGCATTGAAGCTCAATGACGGTACCAAGGTCATGCTAGATGGCTATATAGTGACTCAACTTAATTCTGAAGAATATACTTTTCAAGATAATACGGGCCTTATGTCTATTCAAATCGGCTATGACAAGTGGATCGGTACTTCATGGCAACCGAGCCAAAAAGTAAGAATTGTAGGTTATGTGAATAAGTACAGTTCTCGGACTAAGATTGATGTTGAGCTACTTATTTTATTAGACTGACTGTACTTATTAACACATCTTTTATGATACAGGCTCAGATTCTCTAACTTCCGCCTTATGATAAAGACCTATGCA
This sequence comes from Shewanellaceae bacterium UBA2521, assembly GCA_002341165.1. GTDB lineage: Bacteria > Pseudomonadota > Gammaproteobacteria > Enterobacterales > Shewanellaceae > UBA2521. Next base: position 66,542 of record DDNL01000095.1, on the reverse strand, counting down.
CAGAGCTGTAACATTCATGACTGTAGGAACAAGTAGAACAGTTGTAATCATCAAATCAAATAGACCCGCAATAAACGGGAGTATCATCAGATAATTTTTACCTATATATTTGCCACGTAAGTAGGCTATATATATTAAGGCAAGGTAAGTGAATATCATGAGACATTGCGTTGCAATATTTATGATATCAATATCTGTGGTGGGTTCAAATGCAGTAGCGATAAAAATAAGTCTCCAAAAATAAGTCAAACCGCTAAAGCTCAGATATAGCATGAAGAATTTTGCGGGACGCATCATCAACTCCTTTGATTAAATATAGGGTTATGTTTTTTCCATGATTAAGCATAGACGGCTGTGATTATAATGAATAACTTTTGAACCACTTTATTCTGGAGGTATCAATTGACTTCAGAACCATCTTATTTTTTAGATTAAAAAGATATAAATAATAATTATTCTCATTTGTTTTTTTATGATGGATTAAGCTTCCTATTTTCTTTTCTTTTATAAGATTGAACCTATACTTTTTCAGTAAGTAAAGCGAATTATCTTCCTGAGTGAAAGATGTAATATTTTTCCTACTGGAACTACACTTAAATTAACTTTATGTAAAAGGAGCTGCATCATGCGTTATCTGTTACCTTTTATTTTCTTATTTTCCTTGGTGAGCAGCTTCTCTGTTTTTGCTGACCAGTTCGAATTAGGTAAAAAGAAAGCGGTTGTATGTATGACCTGTCACGGTGCCAAAGGTATCTCTAAAATACCGACTTATCCTAATTTGCAAGGTCAGCATGTTGAATATTTAGTTGCTTCTTTAAAAGCATATAAAAACCGTCATAGAAATGAAGGTTTGGCCAAGTTAATGCATGTTCATGCAGACAAACTTTCAGAAAAAGATATGCAAGATATAGCCGTATATTTTAATCGTGTTAAATAATCAGCAGGGTTGCTAAGGTATATAACATGCAAACAACAGCAATTGAATACGATGATAGAGCCGTTCGGTATTTTGTAATAGCTTCAGCTTTTTGGGCGGTTATAAGTATGTTGTTAGGAGTAATTCTTGCAGCACAACTTTATTGGCCAGAGCTGAACTTTAGCCATATGACGCAGTATGTTAACTTTGGTCGCTTGAGATCTTTACATACGAATGCAGTCTTGTATGGCTTTGTTTGTAATCTTCTTTTTGCAACCTCTTTATATATTGTACAACGTTCTTGTCGGGTACCACTTTATGATAAAAGATTGGCCAAAGTACTCTATATAGGTTGGCAAACAGTATTGTTGCTTGCTGTTATCACTTTGCCTATGGGTTTGAGCAGCGGCAAAGAGTACGCAGAACTAGAATGGCCGATTGATCTCATGATCTTGTGTCTTTGGGTCGTATATATGGTGCTTTTCTTTGGAACGATATTGAATCGAGCCGAACATCATATTTTTGTATCAAATTGGTTTTTTGCAGCTTTTATACTTGTTATCTTTATTGTTTTTATTCTTAATAATTTAGCATTACCAGTAAGCTTCTTTAAGTCATACTCTGTTTATGCAGGATCGATGGACGCACTGATGCAGTGGTTCTGGGGACACAATGCAGTAGGCTTTTTGTTAACAGCAGGTCTTATTGGTGCAAATTACTATTTTATTCCAAAAGTGATGGAGCGGCCGATTTATTCTTATCGGTTATCTATTATTCACTTTTGGGGACTCATTGGATTTTATACTTGGGCAGGTACGCATCATCTTGTGTATACCTCTGTACCTGTTTGGGTGCAAAATATCGGTATTGTGATGTCTGTTGTGTTGTGGATACCTTCTTGGGTTGGTGCTTACAACAGCTACATGACGATGGCGTCGAATAAAGAAAAACTCAAAACAGATTATGTTGCGTTATTTTTCTTATCAGCAGTTTTTTATTATGCTCTAGCCACTTTTGAAGGGCCTTTGTTGGCGATTCGCTGGTTCAACATGATTGCTCATTATAGCGACTGGGTGATAGGACATGTTCATTCGGGCTCGCTTGGTTGGGTCGGTATGTCAGCCTTTGGCATTATGTATTATTTGATTCCAAAGCTGTTTGGCGATAAACCACTTTGGTCAAAGCGACTACTTGAAGTTCATTTTTGGTTTGCTCATGCGGGTATAGCTTTATATGTAATTTCATTATGGGTTGCAGGTATTGGTGAAGGTTATATGTGGTTTAGCCAAGAGCCTAATGGAGTTTTAAGCTATAGCTTTGTGGAGTCGATGTATTTTATTGAACCCTGGATGTTTTTGCGCTTTCTTGGAGGAGCCATTTATCTAGCCGGTGCTGTGATTATGGTTTACAACCTCTATCGTACTGTATCAACACGTAGTGAAATGCAGCCTCATGTTACTGGGGAGGTTAATTGATATGTTAGATAAAATACCAAACTTTACTGTCTCGGTCGTGACCTTATGTATATCTTGTATTTTTGCGGCTTTAGTCTCTTTCTTTGTTTGGGTTTTTCCACATCTTTTCATGCAAGATGAAATTAAGATGCATTCGAATGCAAAGATATACAGCGGTTTAGAGTTAGCAGGTCGCGATATCTATATTCGTGAAGGATGTTCTTACTGTCATACACAAATGGTGCGTCCTATTGAAGAAGATATACTGCGTTATGGTGCGCCGACCCAACTTGAAGATGATGTCTATGAGTTTACTCACCTTTGGGGAAGTAAAAGAACGGGGCCTGACTTGTCTAATATAGGCTTAAAGTATTCAGACCTTTGGCATGAACATCACTTGAAAAATCCTCAGCGGATGATCGCGCGCTCGACCATGCCAGCTTATCCTTGGATATTTAAGCAGTATATTGAACCTGATGATGTTGTAGATAAAATGCTTACCTTACGTCGCTTAGGTGTACCTTATACAGATACACATATATCACAGGCTAAATTTGAAGTTAAAGACCGTACAGAGGGTGCAGCTTTAATTGCTTATTTGCAGAGCTTGAAACCACCGCCAAAGAAGTTGGAGGAGTAAAGCATGAGTACCTTTTGGAGCGTTTGGTCAGCATTGCTTTCTTTATTTTGCCTCGCTTTTATGTTTGGTGTGATTTATTACTATTGGCGTATCAATGATAAAGGTGACCCTGATAAAGTTGTAGGTGAATTTGATGGCATTGAGGAGCGAGATGCTCCAGCACCACAGATCATGTTTTATGCTTATGCTGTTGCATTAATTATTTCTATGTTTTATCTAGTTTTTTATCCTGGATTTGGCAGTTGGCCAGGTCTGACAAGATGGACGCCAGAATCGCGTGTGCTTGAACATGAAGTGAGTTTAAAAGAACAAGTTGATGCTGCCTTTGCAGAGAATGGAGTGAAAGGCTTAGGTGGTTTGACTCAATACAAAGATATTGTTGATGCTGGTGGACGCTTATATGAAACACACTGTATTGCTTGTCACCGTACGGCGGGTCGAGGCCAAAGGCATTATCCAGCACTCAATGATGAAGAGTCTTTGTATGGCAATGATGATGCAAATGTCTTAGCTTCCATCATTCAAGGTCGTCATGGTGTGATGGCTGGTTGGGAAGAGGTTTTAACAAAAGAAGAAATTTCTCAAGTTGCAACTTATGTGATTTCTCTTGATAAACATCGTTATGTCGCAGCTTCTAATACAGAAAAGTTCTTGGGAAGTAAAGTTTACGCAAAGCATTGTACCGATTGCCATAACTTAGCGGGTGATGCAGATCGTAGCCGAGGCATTCCTAGCCTAAAAGATAAGTATTGGCTGCATGGTGGTGATCGTAAAGATGTTAAACATACCGTTAAAAATGGTTTGAGTAACGTCATGCCTGCTTTTGATCACTTGAAAGAAGAAGAAGTTTTTGCACTCGGTGCTTATCTTGCGCATTTACGTAAAGAAGAGGCGCAACGTTTAGGTAAACTTGATCCAGAGTTGGTGGAAAAAGGAACATATCTTGCGGCTGCGGGCGATTGTGTTGCATGTCATATCTCACACAATGGTGAACCATGGGGTGGTGGGCTACCTTTCTTAACACCATTTGGAACGATTTACGCGACAAATATCTCAACGCATGTTGAAGAAGGTATCGGTAGTTACACTTATGAAGATTTCGATAGCGCAATACGCCGAGGATACAATAATAAGAGCTTATGGAGTAGATGGCTTTATCCTGCGATGCCTTTTACGTCATACACTTATTTAACGGACGAAGACATGCGCGCTCTTTGGGAATGGTCTCGAAGTCTTCCCCCTGTATCAAAACCTAATCGAAGCAACAAAATGATGTTTCCTGCTAATATTCGATTAGGCCTTATGGGGTGGAACTTTTTATTCCTCGATCGAGGTGAGCTTGAATATGATGAAAGTCGCTCTGAGAAATGGAGGCGCGGTAAGTATCTCGTGCGAGGCTTTGGTCATTGTTGGGAGTGTCACACTCCACGTAATATCGCTCAAGCTTTAGATAGGAAAAAAGTATTCCAAGGTAATTATATTGATGGTTGGAATGCACTCAATATCACAGCAAATGAGTTAAGACTTGCAGGTTGGACTGTTGATATTATGACTGATTATCTGCATACGGGTAAGTCAGCTAAAGGAACGCCTTTTGGCGGTATGGCTGAAGTGGTCGAGCACAGTCTCTCGAAGATGACACGAGAAGACATTGAGGCTATTTCTGTCTATTTGCTTGAGGGCGACGAATACAATGAGCTCGATCCTAACATTGTTCCTCTTGAGCCTAAAGGCTTCACCGCAGAGGCTCAGAAAGATCCTTCATATGCTGTATTCCAATACACCTGTGCAGCTTGTCATGGTCCTGATGGTAAAGGGCGTGAAGGTATCGCTCCCGCTTTATTAGGTAATGGTGTGATTATGCATAGCTCACCCTTTAATACGATTGCCATTTCTATTCGAGGGCTGGAACCTGACTATCGAGATGAAGGAGCTGTCTTTATGCCGATGAGTAGTTTTGATGGCGTGATCAATGACGAAGTGATAGCTAAGCTGATGACTTTTGTTAGAAAGTACTTGGGTGGTCGCGATGAAACGGTATCTGAAAAAGACGTTGTCGATATCAGAAATGTACTGAAAAAGGGTGGTTATTTGAATAAAATACACCAAGTGGAAGATTAAGCCGAAAAAAATGCAGAAAGTAACACAAATTAGAGGGTTTTTTACGCTATTGTTACCGCTTTAAATAGCCTATATGCTATAGTATTGGATGAGAAAAGCAGAAAGGCTGTTTTTCGTAGATTATTTTTAGGATTAAAGAGTAAAGCTATGTCGAATCAAGTGACAGGTACAGTAAAGTGGTTTAATGATGAAAAAGGTTTTGGATTTATTAAGCTAGAAAGTGGTAGTGATGTATTCGTGCATTATCGTGCAATTAACGCTCAAGGGCGTCGCACTTTGCATGAAGGTCAAACGGTAAGTTTAGTTGTTGAGCAAGGCCCTAAAGGTCCTCAAGCGCAAAATGTAAACCTTATCTAAATAAGGTGAAGAGCTCTTCTTTAGTGTCGAGCTCTTCATTCTTGAGCTTTCAGTAAGCAGGAAGCTTTAAACCGACAAAAGTGGCGTTGTTGACGTATTGAGTCCCAATGAGTCGTATTAGTGTTAAAACCCTGCATCCATGTGCTTTGGAGTCTATGTTCATCATTGAGCAGGCAGCACATCGCAATCCTTGGTCTTTATCCTTGATAAAAGACTGCTTTTCCCCTGAACATCTTATACTAGGTATTTTCCGTGAGCAGCAGCTTATGGGTTATCTCATTGCGCACATTATTTTAGATGAAGTGAGTTTGCTTAATTTATGTGTTGATCCCGCATATCAACGTCAAGGTTGTGGACGCATTTTGTTGCAGCATTTTGTCTCAGCGATGCATGATCAAGGTATAAGGCAGTGTTTTCTTGAAGTGAGGGCTTCTAATTGCCGTGCTCAAAGTTTATATACTCAGTTAGGTTTTGAGAAGGTAGGTGTGCGTAAGAATTACTATACACAGCCCCATAAAAAGTCAAGAGAAGATGCCGTGCTGATGGTTGCATCTTTAAATACTTAAGTTAAAAATCTTTTTCGTATCGACCAACCTCAAGCAAAGGCATGCATTTTAAGCGCACGCCTTACATCTATTTTACTTGACTTCCTCGCCTTTGGCTTGCAGATCTGCATGATAGCTTGAACGAACTAGAGGTCCGCATGCAGCATGGGTAAATCCGAGCTCTTCAGCGGCCGTTTTAAATTGTTCAAACTCTTCAGGTGGAACGTAGCGCTCTACTTTCAAGTGATATTTAGAAGGCTGTAAATATTGGCCTAATGTGAGCATATTTACCTTGTGCGCGCGCAAATCCTTGAGTACATCCATAATCTCTTCGTTCGTTTCGCCTAAACCCAGCATCAAGCCTGATTTCGTTGGAATATGAGGGTGCTGCTCTTTAAATTTGCGTAACAACTCTAAAGACCATGTATAGTTAGCACCTGGGCGTGCTCTGCGATAATGCTTAGGTGCGGTTTCTAAGTTATGATTGAAAACATCAGGTGGATGTGTTGCAAGAATCTCGAGCGCTTTATCAACACGACCTCGAAAATCAGGGACAAGAATCTCTATTTTGATTTCGGGATTATATAAGCGTATTTCGCGTATACAGTCGGAAAAGTGCTGAGCACCACCATCGCGCAGATCATCACGATCAACAGATGTAATGACGACATACTTGAGCTTCATATCACGAATTGTCATCGCGAGTTTCTTAGGTTCGTTTTCATCTGGCTTTAAAGGTCGGCCATGTGCCACATCACAAAAAGGGCAGCGCCTTGTGCAAATAGCACCTAGGATCATAAATGTTGCTGTGCCATGTGAGAAACATTCAGATAAATTGGGACAGCTTGCTTCTTCACAGACAGAATGTAACCCATGTTTCCGCATAGCTTGCTTAATATCTTCAATTTTTTGTGTAGATTGAGGAAGTTTGATTTTTAGCCACTTGGGCTTCTTAAGCATATCTTCTCGTTCTGTAGGCACCACTTTGATTGGAATGCGAGATACTTTATCTGCATCACGGAGCTTCACGCCTGCTTTGAGTCTTTCTGGTCTATTCATGGCTGACATTGGATTCCATCTAAAGTTGAAATTGTATTCATTTTACCTATCTTGTGACAAAATATGGGTAAAAGAGTCTGTACGGCCTCGTTTACGGTTTGAGGCCCTTGTTGATCGATGCATTGTGTTATGGTCATATTAGCATAGCCGCAAGGATTAATTTGTTGAAAAGGACCTAGATCCATATTCACGTTTAAGGATAAGCCATGAAAAGATGATCCTTTACGAATTCTCAGTCCTAGAGAAGCTATTTTGGCTTCACCCACGTAGACGCCAGGTGCGTCTTTACGAGCATGTGCATTAATATCATAGTGCTTGAGCATATCTATGACGCTTTCCTCGAGTGCTGTCACTAACTGGCGTATACCGAGTTTGGCACGTTTAAGATGAATTAAAGGGTAAAGTACAAGTTGCCCAGGTCCATGATAAGTAACTTGGCCACCTCTATCGACTTGTATAACAGGAATATCTTGAGGGTTTAAAATATGCTCAGCCTTACCCGCAAGTCCTTGTGTAAAAACAGGCGGGTGCTCAACAACCCAAAGCTGATCAATCTCATCTTGCCTTGTTTCGGTAAAATCTTGCATGGCCTGCCATACGGCTTTATAAGGTTGGCAGCCTAGGTGCTTTATGATTAAATCAGTGTCCGACACAACATATTTCCTGTAGGTATGATTATCTCTATCATGAGTATGTGTTTTGGCTTTGTTTAAAGTACACGCTTTACGCCATCTACTTGCGCAAAAGCACTGTAAAGAGACTCTAAGTGCTCTTTACTGGTGACTTCTATGCGCAATGTAATGGAATTGTAAGTTCCTTTGCTTGATTGCTTTGTTGTTGGTTTATAAGTTCCAGGTGCGAGCTTTTGGGCAACATCCATAATACGATCTGTAAGTGTCGCATCATACGTGCCAATAATTTTAAACGGGAATTGACAAGGGAACTCAAGTAATTCATCAAACTTTGTATCTAACATATTTATCCAGCTCAAGAGAAACCAATGACTTTATGAACTAACATAAAGTACTATCTTTTTAAGTTGCAGTAATTATACCATAATGCGTTGAATTTCAAAGGGATCAAGCCTATCTAAAACGATAGGCTTCACAGCTATATAATTATGCTGATATTTTTTCAAAGAGTTGCAAGATATAGTGCATTAACTTTGTGAAGATGTGGCCTTCATTGACTTCTTCTAATGCAACAAGAGGAAATTGTGCGATTTCTTGACCATGTAGTTCAAAATGAATAAGTCCTACAACTTGGCCTTTTTTAATAGGTGCTTTAAGTTCTTCATTTAACTCGAAATGAGTTTTTAGATGCTTAGCTTGTCCTTGAGCAATGCTAAAAGGTGTGTCTTGGTTTACTCCAAGTTTGACTGTATTTTGTGTACCATACCAAAGTCGAGGTTCGGAAAAGACATCTCCTGCTTTATAAGGAATGACGCTTTCATAGTAACGAAAGCCATATTTGAGTAGTTTTTTATTTTCTCTGGCGCGCGCAGCTTCGCTTTTAGCGCCCATCACTACAGCAATTAAGCGCATATTTTCTTTGATACTTGAGGTCACTAAACTGTAGCCTGCGCCTTTAGTATGACCTGTTTTTATACCATCTACGTCAAGATGTGTGTCCCACAACAATGAGTTACGGTTATATTGTTTAATGCCATTGTAAGTAAAACTTTTTTGTGCATAAATAGAATATTCATCGGGCACATCGCGGATCAACGAGCGTGCTAGAATTGCCATATCATGGGCTGTAGTATAGTGATCGGTTGTATCAAGGCCATGACTATTGATAAAGTGGGAGTTGTCCATACCTATTTGTTTAGCCCAGGTATTCATCATGGAGACAAAGCCTTCTTCGCTACCTGCTATATATTCTGCCATAGCAACACACGCATCATTGCCCGATTGTACAATAATGCCGTGATTGAGTTCATCAACCTTGACTTGTTTTCCTACCTCGATGAACATTTTTGAGGAGCCGGGAAAGTTTTTTGCCCAAGCTTTGTTTGATACAGTGACCAAGTCATTATTTTTAATATTACCGAGCTTTAACTCTTGTCCTATCACGTAGCTTGTCATCATCTTTGTGAGGCTTGCTGGTAGTAAGCGTTCGTTTGCATGAGATTGCGCTAAGATACGACCTGAGCTGTAATCCATTAAGACAAAAGCTTTTGCGTCAACAGAGGGTGCTTGTGGTGTAATATGTACAGATGCTTGCGTAGAAAAAGTAGCAAGGCTAGTACAAAGCAAACAGAGCGTAGTCAAACGATTAAGTAGAGATGTCATAGTTCTCGTATTCATAGTGTATAAAAATATTTCTTTGTTTATTTTAACATAGACTCATGAGAGCGGAGTTTAATGTGTCTATGCGTAATCATGATTTTTGCATCATATCATAAGTTATATAGCTTTTTTCGTATCCGAGTGATTTTATTTTGTTCAAAGGTGCTAAGATTTGTTCTTCGGTTTTGAAAGGCCCAAATTGAAGTTTAATCATTTTACCTTGAGTGATCAGACGATATGTTTTTTGGATTGTAGAGCTTAATGTGTTTCCAAGCTTTTGAATTTGTTCTCTATTTTGACTTGCAGCAACTTGAATATAGAGGTGTCCTTGATGTAGAGATTCGGGATCAGGACGGATTAAGGTGATTTTAACCTCTGCTGTACCCGTTTGATACACTCCGAGCTTTCGAGCTGCGGCGTAAGATAAATCAATAATGCGACCTTCATGAAAAGGCCCTCTATCATTCACGCGTACAATAAGTTCTTTGCCGTTGTCTAGATTTTCAACTTTGACATAACAGGGAAGGGGTAAAGTTTTATGCGCTGCAGATAAGGTATACATATCATAAATTTCACCGTTAGAGGTTTCATGACCATGAAATTTTTTGCCGTACCAAGATGCACGTCCTGTTTGGCTGAACTGACTTACAGTGGTTTGCACTTGATAAGACAGGCCTCTTACTGAATACGCTTTATTACCTCGATAGCTTAAAGGCTCATACTGAGGAATGAGAGGTTTAATATGTGTTAAATCGGGATGTATCTGTGGATGTGCATCGTCTTCTAATTCGTATCGTGATGTTGCAGTGCATCCACTTAACCAGAGTATTAAGTAGAAAAAAGATAAAATGTGAAGCTTACTCATTGTTTATAAAAAGCCTTCTTGATTTCTTGGCTAAGTAGATAAGCCGCCATAGAATAAAGTTGGCTGTGATTATAGCGTGAAATGACATAAAAGTTATGGAATCCAAGCCAGTATTTTTGGTCTTTTAAGCTTTCTTTGAGCTTAAAAAAGAGAGCGAGCTTGTTTTCTTTATATTTTTTCTTGGAATCAGGCTCGATTCCTCGTTTTTTCCAATCACCGAGCGTAAAGCGTGGAGGGTTAGAACCCCATAAGAGGTGCACTGCGCGGTTATCAGAGATAGAAGCTTTTGCTGGTACGACGACATGATCTTTATAGCGCCAACCATGTTTGTTAAAATAATTTGCGACGCTACCGATAGCATCGTCAATGGTGTTCAAATCAATTTTGCCATCATTGTTGAAATCTACAGCATAGTGTAAATAAGATGAAGGCATAAACTGTCCATAACCCATAGCACCAGCATAAGATCCTACCATGGTGTCAGGGTTTACATGTCCTTTATGAGCGAGCTCCATATAAGAACTGAGCTCTTTAATAAAGTAGCGTGAGCGAGGAGGATAGTGAATGCCTATGGTATATAAGGCGTCCCTAATATTAAACTCACCCATGTAGCGACCAAAAAAAGTTTCTACACCAATGATACTGACAATAATTTCAGCATCAACAGAATAAGTTTTTGCAGCTCTTTGAATGACTGACTTGTGTTTTTTCCAAAATTTTACACCAGCTTGAATACGCTCAGGGGTTAAGAAGATAGTTCTATATTTATACCAAGGCTGCCTTTCCCAGGGTTTTCTGATAGCTTTGAGCACAGCTTCGTTTTTTTTAGCGGGCTTAAGAAACTCCTTGATCTCATCTTTTGAGTGCCCTTTTTTGCGCTGTATATCTATGAAGAGATCTATATTATCATCGGGGTCTTCCGCAGCAAATGCTAAGGTGCAAGTAGCATAAAGGATAAGAGTGAAGTAAATCTTTATTCTATGCGTCATAACGTGTTATCTACATACCTATGTATAAAAGTGATTAAGACTATTTTTTATTGTTTTTTGTACAATCTGAGCTCTTGTGTATTGAGCACGACTCGGCTTTTTTATCCATGAAACAAACTCTCATGATACTTTCTTGATGCAAGAGTTGCGCCGTTTGGTTGTACTTTGAGTGCTTTTGATGTGCGAGTACTTGAAAAATTATAGCTTATTTTATGATGTACAAGAGCACAAGATAGCATCAAGCACAGGGTTTAGGGAGAGATCCTGTGATGATGCTCGCTTCAGAACAGGTCGACTTATTTGGTTACAAAGCGTCTATGTGTATGAATACTCATGACAATACCAAAACCAATAAGTAGAGTTAACATTGACGTTCCGCCATAACTGATCAGAGGCAAAGGTACTCCGACAACAGGCAACAACCCAGAGACCATGCCAATGTTGACAAAAATATAAACGAAAAAGGTTAAGGTAATACTGCCCGCAAGGAGTCTAGAGAAGTTAGTTTGTGCATGGGTTGCGATATACAAGCCTCTAGCAATAATGAAAAGATAACACAGCAATAAAAGAATAGCGCCGGCAAGGCCAAATTCTTCTCCTATAACGGCAAAAATGAAGTCAGTGTGGCGTTCAGGTAAAAACTCAAGTTGTGATTGTGATCCTTGAAGCCAACCTTTACCAAACAAGCCTCCTGAGCCGATTGCAATTTTAGATTGAATAATATGGTAGCTGGCACCAAGAGGGTCAGCTTCAGGGTTGAATAAAGTTAAAACCCTTTGCCTTTGATAGTCATGCATTAAAAAAAACCAGCAGACAAAAGTAAAGGGAATGAGCGCAAGGAGGCATGTAAGCACAATAAACCAACTCATCCCTGACAAAAAGAGCACAAAAATTCCTGATGAAGCAACGAGAATAGATGTTCCTAAGTCAGGTTGATTGGCAATGAGTAAAGTAGGAATGAGGAGAATGAAAAACCCACCGAGTAACTGTTTGGCTGTAGGAGGCAACGGAAATTGACTAATATACCAAGCCATGGCAATCGGAAAAGTGAGCTTAATCATTTCAGAAGGTTGAAATTCCATAAATCCAAGATTGAGCCACCTTTGAGCGCCTTTGTTAATTTCACCGAAGAAATGGACGCTGATTAAAAATAAAATACCGATGATATAAATAGGAAAAGCCCAGCGTTTCAATATTTCAGGGTGAATTTGCGCCACAATCAGCATGACAGCGATCGATAAAAAAATGCGTGTAAATTGACGCTCAAGCATTTCTATATCGGCTCCTCCAGCCGAATAAACAACCATCAAGCTAAATCCCATTAGAAGTAGAATGCTTAGAAAAAGAGGTACATCAATATGAAACTTTTGCCAGACGGCCGTGTTGGAAATAGATTGATTTTTCATTATCTTGTCTTTCCTCGAAGTAGGTACTCATCAAATAATTTGCGTACAACAGGTCCGCCATTACTTGAACCCCAACCTGCATTTTCTATGACCACAGCGATGACTATTTTAGGATCTTTATAAGGTGCCCAACCCACGAATAAGGCATTGTCTCTTAAGTGTTCAGATACCTTATCACTGTCATATTCGGCATCTTCAGCTAAGCCAAACAGCTGTGCAGTACCACTTTTTACAGCACTTTTATAGGGAGCATTACCAAAACTTTTATAACCGGAACCACCGACCCAGTTTGCTGTCTTGTGCATACTGCGAGCGACGACATCCCAATAACGTTTTTTATTGAGTTCGATAGTTCCTTTTTCTGGATATTCAAGCGCTGTGCGCTTTCCTTTATCATCTGAGGTGGCCTTGAGTAAGTGGGGTTGAATGCGCCGTCCTTTTGTTGCGAGAATAGTCACTGATTGGGCAAGCTGCAACGGCGTCGCAGTCCAGTAACCCTGACCAATTCCAATAGAAATGGTATCGCCTAAATACCAAGGTTGTTTATAACGATTTTTCTTCCAGGCTCGACTTGGTAAGATACCTAGGTATTCTTCATTGATATCGATGCCTGTTGCTTGACCAAAGCCCATTTTGTGCATAAATTCACTGATTTTATCTATGCCCATTTTGTAGGCCAAGTCATAGAAGTAAACGTCGCAAGATTTCGCAACCGCATTATTGAGTCCAACCCATCCGTGCCCCCATTTACGCCAATCGCGGAAGCGGCGATTGATACCGGGCATTTGCCACCACCCAGGATCCCAAACTTTAGTTGACTCGGAGATGATACGGTAATTAAGACCAGCAAGAACAAGATGAGGTTTGATGGTTGAAGCTGGAGCATATTGGCCTTGACTGGCTCTGTTGATCAAAGGCTTATCTGCCGATTGGGTTAAGCTTTTATAGATACTCGTTGGTACACCATGTACAAACAGATTCGGATCATAGCTAGGACTAGAAACCATAGCTAATATCTCGCCCGTATTCGGCTCAATAGCGACCACAGAGCCGCGCTTGCCTTCTAAGAGCTTAACTGCTTTTCTTTGTACGTTGATATCAATCGTTAGGTGTAGGTTTAATCCAGAAATGGGTGGGTTTTCATTTAAAACTTGGATAAGTCGACCATGGTTGTTGACTTCTTCTTGGATGCGACCAGGTTTACCATGGAGGATGTTTTCATAGAAACGTTCAATACCGCGCTTACCTATGTCTTTTGTCGCTGCATATTGCGCCGTTTTATTGTCTTTTTCTAGTTGAGCTTTGTCGGTAGAATTGATACTGCCGACATAACCTAGCATATGAGTGAGGTCATGCTTAAAAGGATAATAACGCTTTAAACCGGCATGCACGCGAATACCAGGATATTTATACTGTAAGACACTAAACTTGGCGACATCTTCTTCTGAGAGTTGCGTTAAAATAGTCGCAGGCTGGAAACCCGTATGTGTTTTCAGAGACTTTACAATCTCTTGTTCTTTTTCAGGAGAAAAATTAAGATCTTTTCTCAGTTTTGCAATCGCTTCAGTTTTATTCTCGACTTGCTCTGGTATGAGCTCTAGAGAGAAAAAAGGACGGTTTTCTGCGATTAACACACCATTTCGGTCATAAATTAAACCACGATTAGGTGCTATGGGGCGAATACGTGTTCGGTTATTGTTAGAGCGCACTTCATAGTCATTAAATTGTACGACTTGCAAGCGGTAGAGGTTACCTACCAAAACACCAAGAAGTATAATAATACATGCAAATAGAAAAACGGCTCTGCGTTTAAGGAGAGCTGCTTCTTCGGAGTGATTTTGTATAACTCTTGATGTTGACAACCTCGATGTTCCTTATATTTTATTCCCTATGATATGGGTGATTGTGTAACAGGCTCCATCCCCTGTACAAACTTTCAGCTACGATAACACGCACCATAGGATGTGGCAAGGTTAGCTCTGATAGGCACCATGTTTGCTCCGCTGCTTGTTTACATTCAGGAGATAAGCCTTCAGGCCCTCCAATTAGTAAGCATACATCACGACCGTCAAGTTGCCATTGTTGCATGTTTTTTGACAGCTCTTGTGTACTCCATTGACGACGTGATAAGTCCAGTGCGATGATACGTTCGCCTTGCTTGACGGCAGCAAGCATAGATTGACCTTCCTTTTTTAGGATACGTGCAATATCTTTATTTTTAAGTCTTTTTTCAGCAGGTATTTCGACCATTTCTAAAGAAAAGTCTTGAGGAAAGCGCTTTTGATAGGTTGTAAAGCCTTCTACAACCCAGCTTGGCATTTTGTGGCCTATGGCAATAAGGCGCATTTTCATGCTTAATTAGACCATAGCTTTTCTAATTGATAGAACTCACGCGTTTCTTCCTGCATCACATGCACGATGATAGAGCCTAAATCGACAAGAACCCATTCACTTGATTCACGTCCTTCAATACCTAGAGGAGGTGTTCCTGCTTTTTTAGCTTCAGCCACTAGGTATTCAGCAATGGATTTGACGTGTGTTTTAGATGTACCGGTACAGACAATCATAAAGTCTGCTACGCTTGATTTATCTTGTATATCAAGAATTTCTATATTTCTTGCTTTAAGATCAGTTATTTTATCAATGACAAAGTCTTTCAATCTAGGCTCCATTATGGTTCATTGTAGATGCAAAAGTAAAAGGCGATTATAGCAAATTGCAAACATTATCTATAGCATACAAGTATGAATAATTTAGCTTTTCTGCTGATAAAGAGACTCTTCTTGTATATATTTCAGCACACTCGAAGGAAGTGTATCTGGCGCGGGTGTATGCGAGGTCGCAAGTTGGTGGCGTAGTAGCGTGGAAGAGACATCAATTTGTGGTACGTCAATAAAACAAATATGCCCAGTCTGAGAGTGCTTCAAAGTAGCTAGTGAGCACTCGTGGTTTTTTGTCCAGTCTTCTACTTCAGGGTTGGCTTGCTTTGTAGAGATGCCAGGTCTTTGATAGACGATGACATGAGCATGAGCAATAAGCTGACGCCAATTATACCAAGTATGCAGTGCATGATATGAGTCGAGTCCTATCATGAAATAAAAGTAGGTATCAGGATGCTGTTGTTTGAGTTGAGAGAGACTCTCTGTTGTATAGCAGAAGGACTGACGGTTTATTTCATGTGGTGCAATGTGAAGTTGAGGGTGTGAGTTTGTTGCGATCTCGAGCATCTTTAGTCTTTGTGTATCGGTTGCAACAGGTTTGCTTTTATAGGGAGGTGATTGATTCGGCACAAGCCATAAAGCATCAAGTTTGAGTTGCTCAATTACAGATAAAGCAGGCTGTATATGACCATTGTGAACAGGATCGAAAGTCGCTCCAAGTAAGCCTATATGTTGCGTCATGCTTCAAGCTCCAACCAAGGTAGTTGTGCAGTAGAGCAAGAAAAGTGTAAACAAAGATGCAGTAAACCTGTCCAGTGTTCTTGTCCTTGAGTTTTAAATTGTCTTTCTAGTTCAGATGCTTGGCTGAGCATTTGACTAAGTTGCTGGAGGCTATCATGGCGTAGTCGATTT
This sequence comes from Shewanellaceae bacterium UBA2521, assembly GCA_002341165.1. GTDB lineage: Bacteria > Pseudomonadota > Gammaproteobacteria > Enterobacterales > Shewanellaceae > UBA2521. The sequence continues at coordinate 50,327 of DDNL01000095.1, read as the reverse complement.
TGATAAACCTGTTGTCTATTTTGCCAGATACGATATTTTTTAAACTGTGGTGCCAAGGTTTGACCACTTTCGAGTGCGACTTTAAAGCTGTAGAGTCGCTCTATCTCTTGGAGAACTTGCCACAAAATAATCGGGAATTTAATACCTTCTTCGCGTAGCTGTTTCAATATAGATCCTACTCTTGCAGCAGAGCCTTGTAAAAGAGCATCGGCAAGTTGATAGACGGTAAATTTTGTTTGTTTTGTGAGCCAGCTTTCTACATCTTGACTGCGGATACGCGCTGGATCACGCATATGAGTCAGTTGGAGTAAAGCTTGGTCAGCACCTAACAAGTTACCCTCGAAATAATGATGGAGACAGGTTTGAGCGTCCGATGTAAGTGAGAGTTGATGATATGCAATGCGATCACTGAGCCAGCGCGAGAAGTGAGCCTGTTCAGGTGTATTGCAAGGAATATACATACCTTGTTGATCGAGTACTTTAAACCATTTGCTTTTGGTTTGCTCCGTTGTGAGCTTGGCTCCCGTGAGTATTAGAACGCGATCTGGATGAGGCTGTTCAAATAAATGCATGAGCATTTTTGAACCTTCTTGCCCAATTTTCAGATTATCTAGATGAAGGTGAATCACTTGGCGCGTATCAAACAGACCTAAACTGTACCAAGCATGGTGCACATCACCCCATGAAAACCCTGTTTCATGAACAAAGCTGACACGATCTTGAAAACCTTGCTGAGCAGCTACTTGATATACTATATGTTTACTTTGCTCGATAAACCAAGGCTCATCACCAAATATTAAATAGCAAGGTTGCAAGGGGTGGCTTTCGTTACTCAATTGCTGTGGATAGATACGCATAATCACCTTATCCTTGGTGTGTTGTTTGAGATATAGGTTGCGTGTAGAGTGCAATCAACTGAGAGAGTATAAGTTCTGCAGCTTTTTGACGCATTCCTGTAGTCACTTGACGCACTTCAGAGCTTTTAGCGAGTGATGAAGAGAGATCATCTGTATATTGTCTTCGCACGATCACCGATTGCGTGAGCGTATCTTGCTTCGGTATTGTGACTGTATATGTGACGGTATAAGTTAATTCATACTCAGCAATGGTACCATTTTGAAAAAGTGATAGCGTCGATCGCTCAAGGAGATCGCGGGTTACGCGAATTGAGGTGACTCCTTGGGGCTGTTTCGGGTTTAAGTCAATATTATGATAGCGCATATTTCTACGAATCAAACGCGAGAGCTCGCTATATTGTTGGTAGCTTGAAAATCTGATTTCATTGAGCTGCTTAGGAATATGATGACTTGATTTCAATTTAAATGAGCATCCAGTCTGCATGCTGAGCATGCAGACAAGAAATAAAACTTGAATGAGAGATTGCATAAAACCTCGCATCAGTTTGCGACGATATTGAGCAGCTTACCTGGAACATAAATCACTTTACGCACCGTCTTCGCTTCAGTAAATTTGATAACATGTTCATCAGCCATCGCTTGAGCTTCGACTTCGGCTTGAGCTAGGCCAGCAGGTAGTGTTAAACGTGCTCTGACTTTGCCATTGACCTGAACAATAATCAGCTTTTGATCTTCAATCAAAGCACTTTGATCGACTTGAGGCCAAGGCGTTTGTTCGAGCTCAGATTCAAGCTGCATGACTTGCCATAAATGAATACAAATATGCGGCGTCATAGGGTAAAGGAGTACCAACACAGTACGTAGCGCCTCATAACACAAAGCATGATTTTGCGCATCATCTAAATCAAGCTTTGCCAATTGATTCATAAAAGACATAATCGCTGCAATTGCGGTGTTAAAAGACTGGCGACGATCAATGTCATCGGTTACTTTTTCGATAGTTTGATGCAGACTGCGTCGCAGTGATTTTTGCTCAGCGGTTAGGCTATTGAGGTCAAGTGACGCAGCAGAGCCTCGCTCAGCATAATCATGAACTAATTTCCATACGCGTTTCAAGAAGCGGTGCGAACCTTCCACGCCAGATTCTTGCCATTCTAGACTCATCTCAGGAGGTGCTGCAAACATGATAAATAAGCGTACTGTATCTGCGCCATATTTTTCGATCATTTCTTGTGGGTCAACGCCATTATTTTTTGACTTAGACATTTTGATCATGCCGGCGTAAGTAAGGGCTCGACCTTGTTGATCTGTGGCTTGCGTGATTTGACCTTTGGCATCACGTTCTAAGTTGACGTCTTGCGGCGCAACCCAAACTTTGCCGCCTTGCTCATCTTCATAAAAGAATGCGTCGGATAAAACCATGCCTTGACATAGAAGACGCTTAAAAGGCTCATCAGATTGCACCAGCTTTTCATCTCTGAGCAAACGATGAAAGAAACGCGCATAAAGCAAATGCATGCAGGCATGCTCAATACCGCCTATGTATTGATCGACAGGGAGCCAGTAGTTTGCTTTGTCAGAATCAAGCATTGCATCAGTACATTGTGGGCTGGTATAACGCGCATAATACCAAGACGATTCCATAAAGGTATCAAAAGTATCGGTTTCTCGGGTTGCTTCTTGATCACCAATGGTGACTTTTGACCAGTTAGGATCAGACTTTAAAGGATTAGATATGCCATCCATCACGACATCTTCAGGCAAGACAACAGGAAGTTGCGCTTCAGGTATACATACGCTTTCGCCTTGTTCTAAGGTTGCCATCGGTACAGGCGTACCCCAGTAACGTTGGCGCGAGACACCCCAGTCTCTTAAACGGTAATTAATTTGTTTTTGGCCTAATTTTTTGTGCTCTAAAGCTTGCACGATAGCTTCAAAGGCCTCTGAGAAAGCGAGGCCATTAAATGAGTCTGAATTAAATAAAACACCTTTTTCAGTAAAAGCAGCTTCTGAAATATCAAGCTCACCTTCACTCGGTTTAATGACGGCTTTAATAGGTAAATTGTATGCTTTAGCAAACTCATAATCTCTTTGGTCATGCGCAGGGACTGACATGACTGCACCTGTACCATAATCCATGAGTACAAAGTTTGCGACCCACACAGGGATAAGTTCATCTGAAATTGGGTGCTTTACGTACAATCCAGTTGCTTTACCTTTTTTCGGCATGGTTGCTAAGTCGGCTTCTGCAACTTTAGTTTGTTTACATTGTGAGATAAATTCAGCAAGCTCAGGGTTATCTTGTGCAGCTTGCTGTGCAAAAGGATGATCGGCTGCAATAGCGAGATAGGTTACACCCATCAGTGTATCTGGACGTGTTGTGTAGACCGCAAGATGCTCTGATGTTTGGGGAATAGGGAAGTGGATTTCTGCACCTTCTGAGCGGCCAATCCAGTTACGTTGCATGGTTTTTACCATCTCAGGCCAATGCGGTAAATCATTTAAGCCATCAATGAGCTCTTGTGCATATGCAGTAATACGGATAAACCATTGTGGTATTTTCTTTTGCTCAACTAATGCGCCTGAACGCCAGCCTCGACCATCAACGACCTGTTCATTGGCCAAAACTGTTTGGTCTACAGGATCCCAGTTGACGGTTGCCATTTTTTTATATACCAGTCCTTTTTCATAAAGGCGTGTAAAAAACCACTGTTCCCAGCGATAGTACTCAGGTTGACAGGTTGCAAACTCGCGGCTCCAATCATAACCTAAACCCAACATGCTAAGCTGCTTTTTCATATAGTCTATGTTTTGGTATGTCCATGAAGCAGGTGCCGTTTTATTTTGGATTGCAGCATTTTCAGCAGGTAAACCAAAAGCATCCCAACCAAAAGGCTGTAGTACATTCTTGCCCTGAAGCTTTTGATAACGTGAAATCACATCACCTATGGTGTAGTTACGTACATGTCCCATATGCATTTTACCTGAAGGGTAAGGGAACATAGATAAGCAATAAAATTTTTCTTTATCAGGGTCTTCTGTGACTTCAAAGGTTTTATTATGCGCCCAATCATGTTGGATTTGAGCTTCTATCTCTTGGGGTTGATATGGTTTCTGCATGGATACTCTCAATAAACAACGACCACTATTCTCATCATAAGAACTGATCTAAATGGATCTACCTATCGTATATGAAGAGATAGGATAAACCAGAATGCATCGAATCTAAAGGGATGTAGAGGTACTTATGGTGAAAAAAAACCGTTTTTTATCAAATTGTGCTGTTTTAAGGAAAGTTTCTGAGTAGTTGAGGCATAGCATGACGAATAAAGCTGCAAAGTTAATGAGCTACTACCATGTTATCATGATGCAACTACGCTCAAAGTATCAAGTTGATCAAAGCCTTCAAATCGAAGATCTTATACAGCAATACCAACATTTAAAGGCTTATAAGAAACTTAAGAAGATAGTATCTAAGGATGATTTAGAGCTATTAGAACGTTTTTTATATCATGACATTAGAACTTTAATTCATAATAGAGATGCTACGGTAGCAGATGAAAGTCCTACTTTATTAATGCTTTGGGAAGCTCTATGGGAAGTCTTATATCAATCTGCTGATCAGGCTCAGCTGGCTTATCACGAAATGCAACATGATATTGATTGTCAAGGCCAGTATGTCACAGGTGAGTTTGTTGTACAGGGTTTAGTTGAGTGTAGTCACTGTGGTTTAGTACGTGAATATGAGCATTTACATGAACTTGATGCTTGTGAACGTTGCGGCGGAAGCAAGTTTGAACGTCCTCGTCATTTTCCTCGCAAAATTGATCCTAAGTCTAACCATTGTTATTAATCTGTTGTAAAAGATACCAGCTGTTTTGATTTTATCGGCAAGGAATTTTATCTTGCCTAGCTGAATGATACAGCCTCTTATTCTTCGTCTCTCTTTTGTTTCATACCTCAATAGTCTAGAATGGATCTGTATATAACTTTTTTTTCGCTACTCTAATTTTAGGTTGAGAGTTTATGGAACAGTCAGTTTCAATAGATATTAGTGCAGAAGCATTTTGGCGTTACAGTTTGCAACGTTATCAATCAGCACAGCTGCAAGAGCAATTGTTGCATTTACAAGATGATTTTCAAGGACAGGTAAATCTTGCTTTGATGTGTTTGTGGTTAGATGATATGCAATTAAAAATCGAGACTACTTTGTTTGATGAGCTTGAGCATGCTTTGGCGTCTACATCAGAAAACCTCGTCCCTCTGCGCGCTGCAAGACGTTTACTTAAAAAGCAGCTTAATGCTGAGCAATATCAACAACTGTTAAATATTGAATTAGAAATAGAGAAGCAGCAACAGCAGTCTCTCGTTGCTTGCTTAGATGGTGATAAGCTCATCTCCATGAAACAGCCCAAAAACTTTGAGTTTTACTTAGAACGTTTGGGTGTAACAGAGCTCACTTAGCTTTGTGCGCTTTTCAAGAGGGCGTTAAGCCCCTTGAGCAAAATCAAGCTGTCTCCACGCTTCATAGCTAATGATCGCAGCAGAGTTAGATAGATTCAGGCTGCGACTATGAGGTCGCATCGGTATTCTTATTTTTTGGTCTGCTGGCGTGGCTTCTAAGACGCTGTCGGGTAAGCCTCGGGTCTCAGGGCCAAACAAGAATACATCTTCTGCCTGATAGCTGCATTGTGTATGCGGTCTAGAGCCTTTGGTTGTACAGGAAAATATTCTTTTACCTGCCATGGCTTCTAAAAAAGCGGTGTAATTTTGGTGAAGTGTAACATGATTGAGATCTCGATAATCTAACCCTGCGCGCTTGAGTTTTTTCTCATCTAATGTAAACCCAAGAGGCTCAATCAAATGTAGGTGACAGCCGTTGTTGGCGCAAAGGCGCATGATATTGCCTGTGTTGGGCGCAATTTCAGGTTCATAAAGAGCGATATGGAACATAACATCTTGCTTTCATTAAAAATAACGCATCATATCACGAACCTTTACAACGTGATAGTCTGTTCTTTATCTAAGCATATAAAAGCTGCTACGATGAGGTTTGAAGCTGAGAGATGAGCATCTTCAGCTTCAAAGGTGAAAGATCAAAGGCTGTAATACATCTCAAATTCAACAGGATGTGTTGCTTGGTGCAGCTTCATGATGTCTTGATGCTTGAGCTCGATATAAGCATCAATCAGGTCATTGCTGAAGACTTGTCCTGCCAATAAAAAATCGCGATCTTGATCGAGAGCCTCTAAAGCTTGCTCGAGGCGGTTTGCTACTTGAGGCAGCTCTGTCATCTCTTGTTTTGAAAGCTGATATAAATTCTTATCCATCGCTTCTCCAGGATGAATTTGGTGTGCGATACCATCTAAACCAGCCATGAGCATCGCTGAAAAAGCAAGGTAGGGATTGGCTGTACAATCAGGGAAACGTGCTTCAATTCTAGCCTGCTCTTGGCGGTGCATGGCTGGCACTCGAATGGCGGCAGAACGATTGCGTTGAGAGTAGGCGAGTATAACAGGCGCTTCAAAACCTTGAATCAAACGCTTATAAGAGTTTGTTGATGGATTAGTGAATGCATTAAGTGCTTGAGCATGCTTGATAAGACCACCAATATAAAAAAGAGCTGTTTCGCTTAATCCAGCATAAGCATCACCGGCAAAAAGATTACGGCCTTGTTGTATAAGAGATTGATGGCAATGCATACCAGAGCCATTATCGCCTACAAGAGGTTTAGGCATAAAAGTCGCCGTTTTACCTGCTTGATGTGCTGCGTTACGCACGACATATTTGAGTAGTTGAACCTCGTCTGCTTTTCGCAGTAGACCTGCACAGCCCGTAGCAATTTCATTTTGTCCTGCGGTAGCTACTTCATGATGGTGTGCTTCAACCTGTATACCTACTTGTTCTAAAAGAAGAGAGATTTGGCTGCGTAAATTTTGTGATGCGTCAACTGGAGGTACAGGAGAGTAGCCTTCTTTCACCTGAGGCCTATGACCTAGATTGCCTTGAGAATAAGAGGTATCAGAATTCCAGAAGGCCTCTTCAGAGTTTATCTGATACATGCAGCCTGACATACTTGACTTGAATTTGACATCATCTAGGATGAAGAACTCAGGCTCAGGACCAAATAGCACTTGGTCAGCAAAACCGGTAGATTCTAGATAAGCCTCGGCACGTTTTGCCAAAGAGCGTGGATCACGGAGATAACCTTTTTCAGTTGTCGGATCGATAACATCGCAACGGAGTATTAATGTAGCGTCATGGCAAAAAGGATCGAGTACAGCTGAGCTGGGATCTGGGCGGAGAATCATATCTGAGTCATCGATACTTTTCCAGCCGACAACAGATGAACCATCAAAGCCTTTACCTTCTGTGAAGAACGTTGCATTGGCTTGGTGGCTGGGTATAGAAATATGTTGCTCTTTACCTAAAGTGTCAGTGAATCGTAAATCAATAAATTTAACTTGATGCTTTGAGATAAATGCTAAAGTAGAAGCCATAGACATAAAAAAATCCTTTTTGTAATTTTCATCGAAGCAGCATCTGTGAGCTGATTCACATTGAATTTAACACAAAATTTAAGCACAAGGCTATATTTTTTAGATTTGGTGAGGATCTATATATTTTTTGATACAGCCAATTGAATACATAGCTCAGTGTTTTTGCTTGAATATAAGGTGATTTATACCTACTTAAGGTCTATTTTAGAGTTTTATTCTTTTTATAAGCTCAAAAATGAGACTTTTCTTTGAGTGTTCCGCTGTAGATCTGTATGATAGGCACGGAATTAAAGTTACGGTTAGAGTAAGCCGACTATTATATGTTGGTTATCGACTGTTATAAGCCGATAGAGTGAAGAGTTTATGAGTGAGCAAACAAAACAATTAAGAAACATTGCGATTATTGCCCATGTTGACCATGGTAAAACAACATTAGTTGATAAATTATTGCAGCAATCAGGGACATTAGAGACGCGTTCTGATTTTGATGAGCGGGTCATGGATTCTAATGATCTAGAAAAAGAGCGAGGCATCACCATTCTGGCTAAAAACACAGCGATTAACTGGCAAGATTACCACATTAATATCGTGGATACTCCAGGCCACGCTGATTTTGGTGGAGAAGTTGAGCGGGTTATGTCTATGGTTGATTCGGTCCTTCTTCTTGTCGACGCACAAGAAGGCCCGATGCCACAAACTCGCTTTGTCACGAAAAAAGCTTTTGCTCAAGGTTTGAAGCCTATTGTTGTGATCAACAAAATCGATAAGCCAGGAGCGCGTCCAGATTGGGTGATTGATCAGGTCTTTGATCTGTTTGATAACTTAGGTGCGACCGATGAGCAGCTTGATTTCCAAGTCGTCTATGCATCGGCAATGGAAGGTTGGGCTTCTGCTGATGCTGACGTAAAAACAGAAGATATGAATGCTTTGTTTGAGACGATTGTTGAGCAAGTTCCAGCACCTGATGCGAATCAAGATGGTGCATTCCAAATGCAAATCTCTCAGCTCGATTATAACTCATATGTAGGTGTGATTGGTATTGGCCGCATCAAACGCGGTTCGGTAGCCTTGAATCAGCAAGTGAGCATCATGAATGCTGAAGGTCGTGTACGTCAAGGTAAAATCGGCAGTGTTTTAGGCTACTTAGGCTTAGAGCGTCATGAAGTCACGCAGGCGCAAGCAGGTGACATTGTCGCGGTTACAGGCCTTGGTGAACTGAAGATCTCTGATACCTTATGTGATCCTTCTGCTGTAGAAGCGCTACCGCCTTTGTCGGTGGACGAGCCTACAGTGACCATGACATTCCAAGTCAATAACTCACCTTTTTCTGGTTTAGAAGGTAAGTTTATCACATCCCGTAATATCCTTGAGCGTTTAGAGCGTGAGCTGGTGCATAACGTAGCTTTACGTGTTGAGCAAACAGATGATCCGGATAAATTCCGTGTTTCAGGTCGTGGTGAGCTGCACTTAGGTATTTTGATCGAGAATATGCGTCGTGAAGGCTATGAAATCGCAGTATCGCGTCCAGAAGTAATTCTTCGCGAAGTCGATGGTCAAACACAGGAGCCTTATGAAACGGTTACTGTAGATGTTGAAGAAGAGCATCAAGGGCCTATTATGGAGAGAATGGGGACGCGCAAAGCAGAGCTAACCGATATGTCTCCAGATGGTAAAGGTCGTATCAGAATGGACTTTATGATGCCAAGTCGTGGTCTGATTGGGTTCCAAACTGAGTTTATGACGCTTACTTCAGGTACAGGTCTGATTTACCATACTTTCTCGCACTATGCTGCGCATAAAGGTGGCGAGATTGGTCAGCGTGCTAATGGTGTGTTGATTGCTAATGCTGGTGGTAAAGCCTTGACCAACGCACTCTTTAATCTGCAAGAGCGTGGACGTATGCTTATAGGTCATGGTACTGAAGTGTACGAAGGTATGATTGTTGGTATTCATAGCCGCGACAATGATTTAACGGTAAACGTGTTGAAAGGTAAGCAATTAACAAACGTACGTGCATCAGGTACTGATGAAGCGCAAGTGTTAGTGCCGCCTGTTGTGATGACGTTAGAGCAAGCTTTAGAGTTTATTAATGATGATGAGCTAGTTGAAGTGACGCCTGAGAGCATTCGTTTACGTAAGAAATTCTTAACTGAAAACGAGCGTAAAAGAGCAAGTCGCGGAGCTAAAAAGTAAGATCTTAGCACTGTGCTGAAACTGAAAAAACCCGCTTATAGCGGGTTTTTTTGTGATGTACAGTATAGATTTTAGCTTAGATAAGCTTTGAGCATCCAAGCTAACTTTTCTTGCGTGAGCATGTAGCCACTTAACATATCCAGTGTGCGATCATCAGAGCACTCTTGCGCATCATCAATAATTTCACGTTGGTGTTTTAAAATCGTATCAAGAGCATTCATTAAGCCTTCTATACATACTTTGTGGCTGTTTGCATTTTTATGTTCTTTAACCTGACTTTTCTTAACATAATCGCTGTAATTATGATCAGGGGTGTGGCCTAGAGTTAAGATACGCTCGGCGATTTCGTCGAGCTGCTCAAGTAGCTCATTGTAAATCGCTTCAAATTTTTCATGTAACTCAAAGAAATGAGTACCTTGGATATTCCAGTGATATCCTCGCACATTAATATACAGCACTTGATAACTGGCCAAAAGCACATTGAGATGTTGTGCCATTTTCTTTGATGACTTGGCATCGAGCCCTGTAATATTGATTGTTCTTGGCATAACTCACCTTAAATTAAACAGCATAAGATAAGGTTAAGTATAAGAAGAAACACCGCCTTTGGTGGGATTTACTTAAAAAAATATACGGCTGAGACGTTTCAGTCGTCAAAAGTGCAGGATAAGATAAGGCAGCCGCAATGGCTAAGCTGCCTTGCTATGCATTAGTAGTAAGAGTGATCACCGCGTTGGTGCTCTGTTGCGTCTTTGATACCTTTAATTTCATCACCAAAGGCTTCAAGAAGCTGCTTCTCTATCCCTTCTTTTAAAGTGACATCGGCCATAGAACAGCCGTTGCAGCCACCACCAAATTGAATGATAGCGAAACCTTCCTCTGTGATTTCAAGTAGGTTAATGTGTCCACCATGACTGGCTAGGGTAGGGTTAATCTCGGCTTGAATCATATACTCGATGCGTTCAACTAAGGGAGCATTATCTGCTACAGCTTTGATTTTCGCATTCGGTGCTTTTAAGGTGAGCTGTGCGCCAAGTTGTTCGGTGACATAATCAATTTCAGCATCTTCTAAGAAAGGTAAACTTTTCTCGTCAACCATGGCACTAAAGCCTTGATAAGTGAACTCAGCATCGGTTGCTTCAACTGTATCAGGTGGGCAATATGAAACACCGCATTCTGCATTAGGCGTACCTGGGTTGATGACAAAAATACGTATATGTGTGCCCTCAGCTTGGCTGCTCAGCAGATCGACAAAGTGAGCTTGGGCTGATTCTGAAATGTTGATCATAGAGTACTCCATCGTGAGCTGTGACTGAATCATTTATATATTAAGATACAAGATCGTAATTCTACGCTATTTCTACTTAGTTTGTCATCTCAATTGACTCATTTTGCTATAACTTTCAGTATGATCAATAGCAAAACTATACCGAGATATGGATGGAAGGAGGTTTGGTTTCATCTGAGTCTTCGTGTTCATCTTGTACTTGAGTCAGCTGCTTTTTTGTTTTGAGAACGAGATCGTTTCTTTCTTTTTCTTGTGCGCTGCTCCAGTTCTTGTGTTTAATTTTTTCAACCTCCGAGCGGATTGGGGGTTCTTGCATTTTTATGGGATTTTCTTGCAGTTCTCGCGGAGTTTCTAGGTAAGTGCTAGCAAAGTTTCTTTGGAACTTCTGTGCAATATCCTCACTTTCATCGGCATATTCTTGTTCCATTTCTCCTAGGCTAATGGGAATCATGGAGCTCGACCACTGCATCATTTTAGCTTTAATTGGAGCTTGGTAGAAAAGTAGCCCTAAAGTGGGCTCTTTGCCCGTTGTAAGATGTATGCTATCTGGTAGAGAAACCGCTGTAGTACGTTGCCAAGATGCATGATGTTGATCACTATAAGCGCCTTGTTGGTCGACAATAGCTTGATTGAGCTCTTTTTCGAATGCATTAGAGGGGGGGGGTTCATCGTCGAAGTTGAGATGAAGAAAATCACGCTGGGGATGCGTGTCGCTCATTATTTCAGCTTTTTCTGACATCCCTTTGGTTTTACCTGCTCGACCAATGAGGGATCTACGCTTGTTATCGATTCGAACACTTTCGGTTGAAGCATTGGTCGTAGACAAAGGTAAATGCAAATAGTTAGAAACTATCATTCTCTCATATCCACTTGATTTATCCCTTACTATTACGGTATAAAAGGTACTTTGGATCACTATGTGGCTTCATATATGAGCCATTTTCGACAGGATGTCTCATGGTTTCTAAACTCCTCAAATGGGTGCAAATGCACCTACCTCAGTCTTGTGCTTTATGTTTGCATACGCTTCATCAACAAGAGCATGTATTATGCGATGCTTGCTTTGATGCGCAGTATGAAAAACAGAACTATTGTCTACACTGTCATCGACCAGTAGAGCATGATTCAGGAGGTTTTTGTGCTGCTTGCCAAGGTGAGACCAATAAGCAAGTCAGAATATATGCTTGTCAACACCAAACAGCTCTTGGTTCTGGGGTAAGAAAAATTAAAGCTCAGCGTCAATTCTACTGGCTTGAACCTTTATGCGAGATGCTTTATCAGCGTGTTATGACTTTGCAAAAGCAGCAGATTATTGAGCCTGCACAGGCTTTGTTGCCTGTACCGCTACATGATACATGTTTGCGTCAGAGAGGATTTAATCAAGCTTATTTGATTGCTCAACAGTTGGGTCGGAGGTTGAATCTCCCTGTTGTATCCGATGCTCTGATACGCACTCGTCATACTCCATCACAACAGTTTTTAAATAGAAAAGAAAGACAAATGAATCTACAAGGTGCTTTTCAATTGAAGCATGATCTAGATGTACAGCGCATCGCGATTATTGATGATGTTTTTACAACAGGTGCGACGACGGATCAAGTTATGGCTTGCTTGCCTGATTATGCTTGTCAGGTCTGGACACTGTCTAAGGCTTAAGGCTGCGCGCAGTAAGCTGCACGCAGTATAGTAAGTCATTAGGCTGTGATCAACTGATCGTTTGAGTGTGCATAATTTTCTGATTGTGTTTTGTAAGCTGTATTAGGCCATTTTGTATAGATAAACTGATTGATATGAGTATTGGGTGTGGTAACGATTGTATGAGGGGGTATCGTAAGGCCAGATTTTTCTATTTGATTAAATAGATTTCTCCAGTGGATGTTTGAGTTGTTGTAAGAGGAGCTGGCTCCTAGTAGATCCATTTGACCTGATTGTTGCATACCTAAAATAAATAGTAGATGCGTATTTTGTGAAACAGTGACTTTGTATTTAAAAGATGAGGCATACAGAACAGGATATCTATATTGGTTCAAATCAGTCTTCATACCTCGATAATAGAGTTTTTGCCATTTTGATGTAATTTGCGGCCAAAAAGAGTCGGGTAGCTCTTGAATAGTGCGACTAAAGAGTTTCGACATAAGCTGTTTTGTTTGACCGGTAATAAGACTGTGGATCAAATAGCCACGAATATGTTCGTATCGAGGATGGATATGCTTACGATAAGGTAAAATAATTTTACTATTAAATTTAATACCTTGTTTCGTTCTATCTCTGATTTTGGGTATTTTTATGGAGATATCGCCGAAACTAGATTTTAAAGTACGCTCGGGAAGATATCCGTTGCGTACAATGGCAAGTTTATTATCGATTCTTTTATTTCGATTTGTTATCAGAAACTCTTGTACTTCAGTATCAATGGCGACGTTTATAAATGAGTTCAAATTTTGATGTAGCGCTTCTTTGAGCAAGCTGTCTATAGGGGTTGTACGTTTTTTATTTTTATTCATTTGGCTGATTCCTTACGCCTTATAGATTCTTATAAATTTTGTTATAGTTTTGGATCATGTGAACCCTTTAGAATATGTGAAGTCAAACAATAGGTTTATTCGATATGGGCCTCCGATATTTTGTTTTTGATTGATGCTATTTCTGGGCGATGTTGCTCAATCTCTTGCTGAGTTAGACCTTTAAGCTCATGAGGAAAAACGAGCCAGCGGTCTGTTTCATATACATAAAAGTCAGGCTTACGCTTTGTTTTATTGTGAAGTGGTTTAAAGTAAGTGGTCGCGATTTTAATTTCAGGGGCGTTTTTTCGGCAAGACAAGTTCAGTTCTTTAATGACCTGCTCTATACTTCTTCCTGTATCATAGACGTCATCAATAATTAAAAGCTTATCCTCGGCATTGACTTTCTTTTCTATATATCCAAGGCCATGAACGCGTACTGTATGCTGCTCGCCTATAGCATGGTAAGAGGAAGTACGGATTGCAATATGATCTGTTTTAATACCCAAGAAGTCTAAAATTTCTTGTACACAGATTCCAATCGGTGCACCACCGCGCCATACACCTACAATAAAATTAGGTCTGTAGCCACTTTCATAAATTTGTAGAGCTAATTCTGTAGAGATGTCTAAAAGCTCTTGAGCTGATATAAACTTTTTTTCCATTTTTTCATATCCTTATGGTGTATGACTCTGTTTAATCTTGAGTGTATTTTTTGATGCATAAGATTATCAAAGCACCAGAGCATATCATGAGTACAGCACCTACTAAGTGTGGAGATTGTTGATAGATGATCTCATACTTCAGTGGTGTTATATTTTGCTCTAAGAGTGGTACTTGTTCTCCGTGAGTGTTCAAGCGATAAGAAATCGCTTCTTTCCAAGGCCAAACTTTGTAAAGGCTTCCTAGCATTAAACCCATTAAAAACGAGAAAGTTGCATTGTATGCACGCTCAAGTAACCAGCGTAAAATCTGAGAAAAACAAAGTAATCCTATCAAGGCGCCGCTGGCGAGTGTGACTAAGATAGAAAAATTGAGTTCGTGTACTGCTGTGAGCACGAGCTGATACACACCTAGCAAAAGTAAGATAAAGCTGCCAGAAATACCGGGTAAAATCATGGCGCAAATAGAAATCATACCCGCGATAAATAAAAAGCCGAATGTAGGCTCGGTTGAGAATGTTTGTTGCATAGCCAGCCATAATGCTGCGCTGACACCAAGTGCTGCCATGACTAGATGTTGAACATGTATCTGTTTTAAGTTTTGTAGCATGAGGTAAGCTGAAGCGATAATCAGCCCCATAAAAAAGCTATAAACAAAAATAGGATATGTTTGTAGGAGGTAGCTAATTAACTTAGAAAGAGAAAAAATACTGAGGAGTATACCGCTGCCTAAAGTGAACAAAAATCCAGCATTAATATAGCTTAGGCTGTTTTTTAATCCTTTTTCTTTTACACGCAGAATAAGACTGGGATTGATGCGAGAAAGGCTCTCGATAAGTTGTGTGTAAATGCCCATGATAAAAGCGATTGTTCCACCCGACACCCCAGGTACGATATCGGCAGCGCCCATAGCCATACCTTGTAAAACTGTCTTGATATTTTTGTTCATAAAAAGGCCTTTTATATTTTTATTTAGAATACCATGATTTTAACTTTTAAAGCACTAGACTTAAAAAAGTTTACATTTTATGATATCCACTATCCTCCCTAACTTAAATTGTGTGGCGATATTTTAACTTATGAAGCCTTGGATTGCGCTATTTTTCATCTGTATTTGTTCAGGTTGCTCCTTATCTTTTTTACAACTTGTAGAGAACAAAATTCAGGGTACGTGGCGCGTCACTCATATAGCTCATAGACGAGCACTGAATTACAGCATGTTTAAAATGACCTTTCAACCCGAGGGTCAATTTAAAATACAAAGTTCCTGTCAAGAAGCTCTGGGTGTGTATGAACTTGATGGAAAAAGGTTTCACATGGAAATCAATCAACATACCAATAAAGCTTGTATCGAAGAGCTTAGGATGCAGGAAAGGATGATTATCAATTATCTTACTAAAGTGAAAAAAATATCAGTTCAGCAAGAGCATATTGTCTTATTTGATATTTTTGAGCGCAATCTCATAGAGCTTGACTTTCTAGAGTCGCTTCAATCTATTTAAAAATCAGTTTTCTCTGTTCCATACATGATCTTGAGCATACCTATATGCCTATATCCATAAAGTTGCTTTTGATGCGACTTTGCTTTTAAATGTTGAGAAAATCATAAACTACGTAACTAAAAAACAAAATATTTGAGTTGAATTGCTTATGCTCGTAAAAACAGCTAGATTTTTCACTATTTTTTGTTTAAAATTTCTGAAGATGCATTTTAACTATTTTTTTCTCGAATATAACTACCAATTCAGCGAAATTTATGAAACATAAGTTATTTATATTACATGGACCGAATTTAAATTTACTAGGACAGCGTGAGCCTGAACTTTATGGTCAGCAAAGTTTAGAGCAACTCAATACGTCGCTGTTGCAACGTAGTGCTGAACTTGAATTAGACACGACAATAAAACAGTCCAATGCTGAGCATCAAATGATAGATTGGATTCAGCAAACAGATGCTGATTTCTTGTTACTCAACGCAGGGGCTTATACACACACAAGTATTGCCTTACGCGATGTTATTTTAGCGAAAGAAATACCTTTTATTGAGATACACATATCTAATATTTATGCTCGTGAACCGTTTCGACATCAGTCTTTTTTCAGTGATATTGCCCAGGGTGTGATCTGCGGATTAGGTACTCAGGGTTATCATTTAGGTATGCAAGCTGCTGTTGCTTATTTATTAAAACATTAAATATGAAGAGATTCCTATGGATATTCGAAAAATAAAGAAGCTTATTGATCTAGTGCAAGAGTCAGGCATCGGTGAGCTAGAAATTAAAGAAGGCGAAGAGTCGGTACGTATTAGCTGCCAACATGTTGCGTCGCAAGTTGTCGCTGCACCTGCTTCAGTGCCAGCAGTGGCTACGGTTGCAGCTCAGCATCCTGTGGCAGCAGAAGCTCAGTCTACTGCACAAGAGTTAAGCGGTCATATCGTTAAATCACCTATGGTGGGTACTTTCTATCGTGCTTCTAACCCTGAATCAGCTGCATTTGTTGAAGTGGGTACACAAGTACAACAAGGTCAAACTTTGTGTATTATCGAAGCGATGAAAATGCTGAATCAAATTGAAGCGGATAAATCTGGAACGATTCAAGCCATTCTTGTTGAAAATGGTGAGCCTGTGGAGTTTGATGAGCCGCTTTTCATTATTGAGTAAGAAGGAAGGTTATCAATATGTTAGATAAAATCGTGATAGCCAACCGTGGTGAAATCGCACTACGGATTTTAAGAGCTTGCCGTGAATTGGGTATCAAAACCGTTGCCGTACATTCTACGGCTGATAAAAACTTAAAGCACGTTTTGCTTGCAGATGAAACTGTTTGTATTGGTAATGCGCATGCACATCAAAGTTATCTGAATATTCCAGCTATTATTTCTGCTGCAGAAGTTACAGATGCTGTTGCGATTCACCCTGGATATGGTTTTCTATCAGAGAACGCTGATTTTGCTGAGCAAGTTGAAGAAAGTGGTTTCATTTTTGTAGGTCCATCGGCTGAAGTGATTCGCATTATGGGTGACAAAGTTTCAGCGATTCAAGCTATGAAACGTGCTGGCGTGCCGACCGTACCCGGTTCGGATGGTGAGTTGACTGAAAACCATGAGCACAACCTAAGCATTGCAAGGCGTATAGGTTACCCTGTTATCATTAAAGCATCAGGTGGCGGCGGTGGTCGTGGTATGCGTGTAGTACGCCAAGAATCTGATCTGATTGAATCTATTGCCTTAACTCGTGCCGAAGCGAAAAGTGCATTCAATAACAGCGCTGTGTATATGGAGAAGTTTCTTGAAAACCCTCGTCATATTGAAGTGCAGGTTTTAGCAGATGGTCAAGGTAGCGCTATTTATTTAGGTGAACGTGATTGCTCTATGCAAAGACGGCATCAAAAAGTGGTAGAAGAGGCTCCAGCTCCTGGTATTACTGAAGAAATGCGACGCTTTATTGGCGAACGTTGTGCTCGTGCTTGTGTTGAAATACGTTATCGTGGTGCGGGAACATTTGAATTTCTTTATGAGAATGGTGAGTTCTACTTCATTGAAATGAATACGAGAATCCAGGTTGAGCATCCTGTTACTGAGATGGTTACAGGCGTAGACTTAATTAAAGAGCAACTACGTATTGCTGCAGGTCAACCTCTATCTATTACACAAAGTGAAGTGCATTTACGTGGTCATGCTATTGAATGCCGCATTAATGCTGAAGATCCTCAGACCTTTTTACCAAGTCCAGGAGAAATTACACGATTTCATGCGCCAGGTGGTTTAGGTGTACGTTGGGATTCTCATATTTATGCCAACTATAAAATTCCTCCTTATTATGACTCTATGATAGGTAAGTTGATTACTTACGGTGAGAATCGTGGCATTGCTATTGCTAGGATGCGTAATGCGCTCAATGAGTTGATTATACAAGGTATAAAAACAAACACGTCTTTACAGCAGCAGATTATGGATGATGAAAACTTTCAAAATGGTGGTACGAACATCCATTATTTAGAGAAGAAGCTGGAAAAAGAAAGTACCTAGAATTTTTCACTGAACGAAAGAGAAAGCCACCTTACATCAAGGTGGCTTTTTTATTTAATGTATCATTTGGCTGATCAGAATGAGTCCAAAGAGATAAGCTACCAGCTTGCTATGTAATGTAAAAGCGCGTAGGCAGAGTGCAGGATCTCGCGTTGCAATCAAACTTTGTGTGAAGAGCATGAATACAGCACAACCCAATAACCCCCAAGTGTAGAACGACCCTAAGTGCTCTACTTGTCCTACTTGAAACCAGCATCCAAGGCAAAGTATTTGGAATACACCAATGATAAGACGATCTTGATGACCTAAAGTGATGGCAAGAGACTTGATGCCCACTTTCAAATCATCTTTTCGATCAGACATACCATATATCGTATCGTAAGCCAAGGTAAGTAAAAAGTTACCAGCAAACAGCCAACCTGTGGTGGCCGTGAAGGCTTGATCTTGTGCTGTATAAGCCATCAAAATGGAAAAGCTCCACACAATACCTAAAACAGCTTGAGGGAAGGACATGATGCGTTTCATGAATGGATATAGACATGTGAGTATTGCAGCGCATATAGCTAGTTGTAAAGTAAAAAGATTAAGTTGTAAAACGAGAACAAGAGCACAAGTGATAAGGAAAGCGAAACATTGTAATCCTTGTTTCGCACTGAGCTCACCCGATGCGAGAGGGCGTGTGCGTGTACGTTCAACATGTCCATCTAAATCTCTATCGATGTAATCATTGATGATCCCTCCAGCTGCTCGCATGATCCAAGCACCCACAGTAAAAATAACGACCATTTTTAGTGAAGGTTGACCTTGTGCAGCAAGCCATAGGGCCGTTAATGTTGGCCACAAAAGTAAATATATACCTGCAGGGCGGTCGAGTCGAGCTAACCGCCAATAAGCAGACCAAGGCATGTTTTTTAAACTCTTTAACATCATTAAACCTTAAATGGGTTGCAGGCGGGCATAGGTTTGAACAAGCCATTTTGAGCCATTACTCTCAAAATTAACATGAATGCGCATATCCTTATTTGTACCTTCATACCCAATAATTACGCCGGGACCAAATTTAGGATGGCGTACACGTTGCCCAACCTTGAGTCCATCTTCTAGTACCTCATCGGCCATCTGATGTTGCTTTCTCGAAGCGCTTTGTAGAGGTTGAACGCGTGCTTTGAGTTGACTGAATGTAACATGCTGTTCAGGTATTTCTTTAATAAAACGAGATGCAATACTGTCATGTACGCGGCCGTAAATTCTACGTGATGTCGCATAGGTGAAGTAGAGTTTTTGTTCTGCGCGTGTCATGCCGACATAACATAAACGTCTTTCTTCGTCGAGGCGTTGATCCATATCGACTGCTTGCTGATTGGGAAAGAGCCCTTCCTCGGCACCTGCAATAAATACAATAGGAAACTCTAAGCCTTTTGCTGAATGCATTGTCATCAGCTGTACTGCAGCTTGTTGCTCATCGGCTTGTCTCTCCGAAGACTCAAGTACCGCGTATGCTAAAAAAGCACTCAACTCTTGAAGTGGCTCATCATCTTCTGTTTCAGGTAAAATAAATGAGTCGGCAGCAGTGACGAGCTCAGCTAAGTTCTCAACACGCGACTTTGCTTTTTCTCCTTTCTCTTGTTGATACATAGCCAGTAATCCAGATTGGCGCGTGCAGAGCTCAACGGTTTGTCTTAAAGAAAGTTCTGTACTTTCCTGATCAAGCTCATGAATCAGGTCAACAAATTGACTGATAGCCGAAGCTGCTCGCCCTGCAAGTGATTGATTTTGGATTAAAGTGACACTGGCTTGCCAAAGCGTAAAACCTTGCTCACGCGCGTAAGCTCTTATTGTATCTAAAGTACGTCCACCAATGCCTCGTGTGGGAGTGTTGACGATGCGCTCAAACGCAGCATCATCGCTGCGGTTAGCGATAAGACGCAAGTAGCTCATAGCATCTTTGATTTCTTGGCGATCGAAAAAACGCATGCCACCATAGATGCGGTACGCAAGATGATGTTGCATGCAAGCTTCTTCTAGAACACGTGATTGTGCATTCGAACGGTATAAAATAGCAAAGTCAGAAAGGGCGTGGCCTTGCGCCTGTCTGGTCTTGATCTCTTGCATAATAAAACGCGCTTCATCGAGCTCATTAAAAGATTGATATACAGTGATACGTTCGCCTTCAGCCACTTCAGTCCAGAGTTGTTTACCTAGACGTTCAGGATTATGTGCTATCAGTGCATTGGAAGCGTTGAGAATATGTGCACTTGAACGATAGTTTTGTTCCAAACGGATAATTTGCGCACCTGTGAAATCATTTAAGAAGTGATTAAGGTTTTCAACTTGAGCACCGCGCCAGCCATAAATAGACTGATCATCATCACCGACAATCATGACATGGTTGTCGTGACCTGCAAGCAGTTTAATCCAAGCATATTGGATTTGGTTGGTATCTTGGAACTCATCGACCAAGATATGTTTAAATCTGTTTTGGTAGTGTTCTAAAATATGTGGGCAGTCAAGCCACAAACGGTGTGCTTTGAGAAGTAAATCAGCAAAGTCAATCAAGCCTGCACGATCGCAGCTTTCCTGATAAGCACTATAGATACTGAGCCAAGTTGCATCAGTTTTATAAGTGGTTTCTACATGTTGTGGATAGAGCCCAGCATCCTTTTTATTGTTGATGTAACTTTGTGCCTGCTTAGGTGCCCAGCGCTTTTCATCTAAGTTTAAAGCTTGGATAGCACGTTTAATCATACGAAGCTGATCGTCTGAATCAATAATTTGAAAGTTTTCAGGTAGATTGATTTCGCGGTAATGCAGGCGTAATAAACGATGCGCTAAACTGTGAAATGTGCCTACCCACATACTATGATGCCCAGCACCAATGAGATCATGGATACGTGTGCGCATCTCATGAGCTGCTTTGTTGGTAAAGGTCACAGCAAGAATTTGTGAGGGATACTGTTGCTGCTCTTGTAGTAACCAAGCGATTCTATGTGTTAAGACGCGGGTTTTGCCACTGCCTGCTCCTGCGAGAACAAGAAGATTAGACATGGGCGCTGTTACAGCTTGTTGCTGCTTGTCATTGAGACCATCGAGGAGTGAAGCGCAGTGCATAGAGGTTTCCTTGCAGAAAGAAGAACTATCTGCGCATTATAACGCAGATTAGAATATGATTAAATGCTTGATCGAGTTAGGATAAAAGAACGTAGCATTAGTCAACTAAACAGAGCAAGTCATCTAAGGTATTGAGTTGCCAAATCGAGTTATCAAGAGTAGGTGGTGTGGTTTTTAGAGGTAACCAAGCAGCCTGACAACCTGCGCGATGTGCACCACCAATATCATCATTGACATTGTCACCAATATGTAAGAGTTGTTCGGGTTCAATATCCAAATCATGGCAAGCTGATCTGAACATATGAGGGTGAGGTTTTTTCGGAAATTTTAAATTTGCTTTATAAATAAATTTGAAATAATGCGCAATGCCAGCTTGCTGTAAATCAAGATTACCGTTTGTAATCGCAACCAATGGATACTTACTTTGTAGCTTTTCTAGTAGCTGGTGAGTTTGAGGAGAGATATTCACTTTAGAGCGTTCGACGACAAAAAAAGTCATGGCTTTTTGTGCGTACTCGCGCGCTTTGTGTTCATCTAAACCAATTTGAGTGAGACCCGTCATGATGGTGCGAAAACGCAATTCACCGAGATCATGCTTGAGCAAAGGTGCTGCACTGAGCATATCTTTTTTGATTTGTTCCCAGTTGATATGAGTCAAAGCCGGCTGTGCAACATGCTCTTGTAACCAGTGACTTAAAGCCTGCTCGGCTTGTTCAATGATGTTACCATTGAGATAGAGTGTATCATCTAAGTCAAAGCTGATAGCACGGATAATAGCGTGATTAAGTTGAACCATTTTTATGACCCTTGTTGGAATTGGTTTTGATCTGAGCTCTAGGATGTGCTTGATCATAAATTTTAGCCAGATGTGTAAAATCGAGATGGGTATAAACTTGTGTGGTTGACAAATTCTTATGGCCGAGTAACTCTTGTACAGCACGCAAGTCACCGCTTGCTTCAAGCATGTGTGTTGCAAAGGAGTGACGTAACTTATGTGGGTGTACTTTTTCTTGAAGCAAGCCCCTTTGTCCCCAATAGTGTAATCGGTTTTGAATAGCCGAATGTGAGATACGGCGTCCACGTTGACTGATAAATAAAGCATCTTGGTGCGTTTTAAGTAAAAGAGGACGCATGGATAACCAATGTTTGAGTGCCTCAATAGCTTGCCTACCAACAGGCACTTGTCGTTCTTTACGTCCTTTACCGAGTACGCGCACCCATGCTTCGTTGAGATCTAAATCGCTTATATTGAGTTGAGCCAACTCGGCTAGACGCAGCCCACTTGAATAAAAAAGTTCGATCATAGCAGCGTCACGCGCAGCAAGTGGATCATGTGGGTCAATGTTAAGTAATTGAAATACAGCATCTATATCCATATGTTGAGGCAGTTTGTTCTGTGCTTTAGGTGCTTTTACATGCAATGCTGGATTGTCACGTATATGTTGTTGCAAGATGAGATAATCATAAAAGCTGCGTAAGGCTGAAAGTGTTAATGCAATAGAACGCGGCGATTGCTTTTTTTGATGCAGTCGCATGACAAGTGTTTGAATATCTTGTGTGCTGACCTGCATCCAGTTGATATCTGCTTGGTCAGGCGTGCGCTTGAGCAAAGAGGCTGCGCGTCGTAACTCCATTTGATAGTTACGAATCGTATGTTCCGAATAATACCTTTGGTGACTGAGGTAATCGGTAAACTCAGTAATCCAATTTAGCATGTTCTATCCTTGTGTAGCTTGCTCCACGTTTGTTGCAGTAACAAGCCCAGCAGATTAAAGAATATAGGCTCTATAGGACGATCAAAGTGGTGCGCTTGACGATGCCCAAAAGCCAAAATATAAGGTTGGCTTTCGATATGCAAAGGTACTAGAAGTGCAGAGTTCATCTCTTCTTTAAACTCTAAAGCTTCACTTTGCTCGGGATGAATGCGTCCTACATAGGAGTCTGTAGTCAAGCGCTTTTTCCATAGCTCTTGTAGCGTAAGAGAGTAGGCCTGTGTACATGCCACTTCATCTATACCATATTGTATTGAGGTTGCTTTATAAACCGTTTCTAACCATAATCCTAGATGTTGGCATTGCAATAAATCACTGATAACTAACATTTTTTGATTGCTTGCGTGTTCATGCTCCAAAGCTAGACTTAAAATTTGTGATACTTCTTGTTCAAGTGCCTGAATGCGTAGCTGAAAATATTTATGTTGGCGTGCTACCAGAGAGGTCACATCTGGATGGTGTTCTTCTGCCAAGACCAGTTGCGAAAGCACATCTGGATGATCAATCAAAAAACAAGGGTGTTGCTTCAGATAATCACACACATCTGATGCCTTTAAGGGTACTTGTTCCGATTTAGATTTATCTTGGCTCATAAGTTATCTTTCATTAACAGTACACTTGACCATCAAAAATATGCTGAGCAGGCCCTGTCATATAGATGGGGTGTTCATATCCTTTTGAATAGACAGATAAATAGCCGCTGGTGAGTTCAACTCGGACTTTATTTTTTAATTGCCCCAGCTTTTGGCCTACAGCCACTGCAGCGCAAGCACCGCTACCGCATGAGCGTGTTTCTTTGGCGCCTCGCTCATAGACTCTAAGTTTGATCAAATCCGGACGAATGATTTGCATAAAGCCAACATTGACACCTTCAGGAAATCGCTCATGTTGATTTAAAGATGCGCCGAGCTCAGCAACGGGTGCTTTATGGATATCTTCGACTTGAATGACACAATGCGGATTACCCATAGAGACAACGCTACAAAATACAGTTTCATCTGGAGCGCGCAAAATATAAGTTTTCTCAAATTGCTTGGCTTTAAAAGGAATCTGTTTCGGTTCCCATTGGGGTTTGCCCATATTCACCGTGACTTTGCCATCATGTTCAATCTTTAAATTGATTTTACTTTGTGATGTAGTCACTTTAATCTTGTTTTTATTGGTCAAGCCTTTTTGTGATACGAAGCGCGCAAAGCAACGAGCTCCATTACCACATTGTCCCACTTCACTACCATCAGCATTAAAAATACGATAATGAAAATCAAACTCTGGATCGTAAGGGGGCTCAATTAATAAGAGTTGATCAAAGCCTATACCATAGTGACGTCTCCCGAGCTTTCTGATTTGCTCAGGCGATAAATAAATATTTTGAGTGACTGCATCAATTACCATGAAGTCATTACCTAAGCCATGCATTTTGGAAAAGTGAATCAGCACTTTCTTGTTAGACTGTTGTCGCATATGTATAGAACCCTTATCGTGTAATAGTGATTAATTTTCTACGGGTTGATTCAGCTCTTCTGCGATAGGTGGATACAAAGCTCCTTTTTGACCACAACCTAGTAATATCATTATAGATGCAATACATAATATCCATTTTTTCATAAATTAAGAGACCTTAAAGCTTAAAAAATTTTTTTTAATCCGTATAATACAGATTTAGACTAAATAACATAATAGAACTTTTATGACAGACAGCGAATTTCATCTAAAAGCCGATCAATTTTTTGATTACCTCGAATCTTGTATTGAAGAGCAAACCCTTGACGTTGATGTTGAACGTAGTGGGCCTGTTCTGACCATTGAGTTTGACGCAGGATCTGAAATTATTATTAACAAACAAGAGCCTCTACATCAAATTTGGTTGGCTTCAAAATTTAGTGGCCACCATTTTAGCTATATTAATGACCAATGGTTTGATCAACGTAATCATATTAACTTTATTGATTGCTTGAAAGATGCTTTTCAACGTCAAGCGGGTATCAATCTGTCATTATAACTTATTTTTCGAACCTTTCGCACTGTGGGCCAAAAGGTTGTATGTGCCAGATGTCGTTTTCTTGTTCGAGCCAATAAAATTGTGGCAAGTTAAACAGCTGCTCTTGTGATATTTGGTTAGATATATAAGAGTTCTTGACCTGTTTCATTAAATCAACAAGTGTTATTTTTTGTACGCTATATTGACTGAGCTCGTTTTTTTCATTAGAAATAAAGACATCGAGCTTTTGATCAACTTGGCGAATAAAATATTGTGTAATGCCTTGCGCTGCGTGATCATAAATCAGCTCTAAAATAGGCGAAACCGTTTGTTGGAAGGTTTCTGTTTGTGACAAACGTGAAATTTTACCATGCGTATACTGATATAAGAGCTTTTCTGGATTGTCGAGTCTTTCATAGCTTAAACCTGCTCTGTTAAAGAACAAACCATAGCCATGGCCAGAGATTTCTTTGGCTTCTATGCTCAGATTATATTGTTTGGTTTGCTCAAATAAGCGCAAACTTGTGTACAAAGAAAATAAAACTTCATCTGTAAGCTTGCTCGTCAGATAGCGTGAACAGCTCAAAACACTAATATCAATTGAATCAGGATTAAAAGCGCCTTCGGTTAATTTTGCTGTAGTTTTCAGTAAGGCTAAGTCATCGTTAAAGCTATGATAATGCCACTCACCCCAGTTATTTTGGATAAAGAGTTCAACTGAGCCAAGCAAGTTTAATTTATGATTGAAGCCAAATGATAACAAGTTGCCACTGAAGAGACCGTAAGCGCGCTGAAGCCAAGAAAGCTGTTCGGTTGGATCCTGTTGGTGATTAAGGACGAGATAAGCGCGCTCAATTGACCATGGCTTTCTGAGCTCTTCAAAAGGTACCTTTGTTGTACTGGGTAAGGTATTTAAAAAGTGGTGAATAATCTTTTGATTTTGTTTATCTTGGGTATGTGGAACAGTAAAAAACCATTGCGTTCTTTCATGCGCTACCCGATTGAGACAACACCAGAAAATTAAGGCGCAGATAGACTGCCCTGTAATATAGTGCGAGACATGCGATGGCGCATTTCTACTCATAGGGTGCGGTGATACACAAAACCGGTTCGCATCCTGAGCTTTCTCGATGTGCATGATATTGAGGTAATCTTCCTGTAGAGACTGCTCGCCAAACGAGTTAATTTGGTGAATCCGTGATGGTTCATGACTAAAACGTGTATGAAGCTTACGCGCTAGAATACCTAACTCATCGAACAGCATACTGTTGTTAAGCTCATAATGTGAAGCAAAGCTCACCAGTTTTTGATAGCTGATCAGTAAAATTTGATTGAGGTGATCATTAAACTCTTGTACCTGACCCGCATTCCAAGAGCTGATCTGATCAAGTGCTGCGATCTCTTGTGCAGACCAACACCATTGGTCTACCAGCTCTTGCATCTTAGGGTAGCGCCAGTCATGTTGTGCATCGTTTTTACTTAATGCAAAGCCGCCTTTTAAGTAAAAGCATTGCCTTACAACACGTAAACGATAGTGATCTTTTTTTTGTTCAAGATAATGGGTAATGTATTCCAAAAGCTTAAGATAAGGGTCATGTAATGCATCGGGACACTCTTGGATATCGGCCCACAGTTTTTGGCTCAATAAAGGAGGGTGAGGGTATTTATCGGCATAAGCTTCAAGCAATAAAATTTTCATCAATGCTTTGTGAGGTGCATCAATGCCTTGAAAGAGCTGCCATAGAGAGGCACTAAAATACTCGTCAGGTTGAAGGTTCTCTAGACTACCCAAACATAAAGTTTGATGCTTCAATGTTTCTGAGTTGCTTTGCCACCATAGAATAGGTAAGCCTGCTAAACAAATATGAGTGCGATAAAACTCATCGAGTAAGAGCCAGTTTTGCGTACTACCACTATTTTCTTGGCCTAATCCTGTAGATAGACTTTGTATAAATCGTTCTGGGTGAACCAAGTAGCAATGTAGTAAGGTACCACGCTGGTGGAAAGTTGCTTCAATAGCATTTGATTTTTTTTGTAAGCTGGCTTGTTGTGCTGGACTTAAATGAGGCTTATGAATAATCCATACATCAATGTCACTGTTTGCATCGAAGCCAAAGCTGCCTAGGCTTCCCATGGTATAAACCCCTAAAATAGAAGGCTTTTCCGTAGGTATGGATACGATAGAATAACCACATTCTTTGCAGAGCTTTATGCTTTCTTGGTCATCAAAGTGCATTACACCACAAGGAGTTTCAGGTTCAATAAAGCCGGGCAATCCTGCTTGATTGTGATGCAGTAAGCTGGGTAAAAGCTTCAATACGTCGCAGGTGCTCTTGGCTAAAAGCGCCTGTGCTCTTGTAAAACGCTCTTGGTTAAATTGTTGAGCATACTTGAGCTGAAGATCAATGTGCATGATAAAATGAAGCCATAAGATATTCCACCAAGCGTAAAGTAAGCCTAAATACTGATTTTATCATGCATGGATACAAATAACATCTATCTGGAGTTTTTAAATGAATGATGCAATAAAAATCATTTTTTCCGTATAAAAAAAACATAGCTAATGTTAGCATAAAGCTCTGTTGTTCCTCATTTTATGATAAGTTATGGATAAAAAAGTAATTCGTATCGCAACACGCAAAAGTCCACTTGCATTATGGCAAGCAGAGTATGTACAGGCAGAGTTAAAAAAATACCACCCTTCAGTGGATGTGCAGTTACTGCCGATGAACACTCAAGGAGATATTATTTTAGATACACCCCTTGCTAAAATTGGTGGTAAAGGTCTGTTTTTAAAAGAGTTGCAGCGTGCACTGCTTGAAAAGAAAGCTGATATAGCTGTACACTCGATTAAAGATGTGCCCGTATCTTTTCCTCAGGGGCTGATATTACATACCATTTGTGAACGTGATGATCCTTCTGATGCATTTGTTTGCGAACATTATCCGAGCTTAGAAGCTTTACCTGAAGGTGCTGTGGTGGGTACGTCAAGTTTAAGGCGTCAATGTCAATTACTTGCTTTACGTCCCGATTTGATCACCAAAGATTTACGCGGTAATGTGGGCACAAGATTACAAAAGCTTGATCGTGGTGACTATGATGCCATTATTTTAGCGACAGCTGGGCTCAAGCGTTTACATCTGGACTCACGCATAAGACACACTTTGCCGATAACACAGATGTTGCCAGCTAACGCGCAAGGTGCTGTTGGGATAGAGTGTCGAGAGGATGATATTGAAGTACAAAAGTTACTAGCGCCTTTAGAGCATGCGCTAACGCGTTATCGTGTATTGGCTGAGCGTGCTATGAATGCAAGGCTAGATGGAGGTTGTCAGGTGCCTATCGGTTCTTATTCAGAAATTCAAGGCGATCAATTGACGCTGTATGGTTTAGTCGGCTCCATTGATGGTCAACGTATTTTAAAAGCAGAGCGTACAGGTAGTTTGATGGATTCTGTAGCATTAGGCACAGCGGTTGCAGAAGATTTACTACAACAAGGCGCACAAACTATTTTAGATGAAGTGTATCAGGAACAATAGATAAGATGACGGTGTTACTCACTCGCCCCCAAGGTCTGAATGCCTCTTTGGCTCAAAGCTTGTCTGCGCTTTGTGTGTCGAGTATTGAAACGCCTCTTATTGAGATACATGCTGTGCAAGATAAGCAGCTGCAAGAAAAAGCATGGCGAGCCCAGCGGATTATTTTTATTAGTCCTCGTGCTGTCGATTATGCTTTGAATCAGTGTAGCTTTTGGCCAGAAGACAAGAGCTATTATGCAATAGGCCAGGCGACTCAAGCACGTTTAGCGCATTATGGAATACAGGCTGATGCGCCTGATGCGCCTTATACATCGGAGAGTTTGCTGTCTTGTTTTGATGATGATTTGCATGAATGCGAGGTGCTCATTGTGCGTGGCGTAGGTGGGCGAGAGAAGCTTGGTCAAGGATTACAAGACTTGGGGGCAGCAGTGACTTATGCCGAGGTTTATCAGCGGTGTATCCCGCAGTTTGATCGCGCTACTTTATGTACTTTTTGGCAAGAACAGCAAGTGAGTATTGTACAAGTAACCAGTGCTATGATTCTTGAATTTTTCCAACAAAGCTTTAAAAATGCTGATTGGCTTTGGGCTCAGCAACTACAATTTATAGTACCTAGTCCACGTTTGTTACAACGAGCTAAGCAAATGGGATTCATGCATGTTCATTTGGCATCAGGTGCTGATGATGTTGCGATGTTAAAGCAAATACAGCGACTTTCTATGACTACTGAATGAGTAGGGTAACAGTATGGAAATTAAGAAAAAATTGAAGAAATTAAAAAAATCTCCAGAAGAGCAAGCTCCAGAAGCCAATTGGCTTGATGCGGAACAAGCATCAGCTATTCAAGAGGAAAGTGCGCCTGTAGAACATGGACTTACGCGTGAAGCTTCAATGATGTCAAAAATAGCTTTTCTATTTGGAATTATAGCATTGACGGCAAGTGGCACCATCTATTTGGAGGCTTACCATAAGCAGCAGGATTTGCATCAGTTTCAAAGTCAGATTCAAATGGAAGTCACCGCACTTCAAAAAAATCAAAAAAATCAACAGCAAAATTTACAATCTATGATGTCGAATCATCCTAGCACATGGGTGGCGGCTGAAGTTCTTTATTTACTTCGCATTGCAGATAGAAAACTCAAACTTGAGCATGATCATTTAACCGCTTTGAATTTAATTAGAGAATCGCGATTGCTTATAGGTACCGTTCAGGATCCTCGATTTGCACCTGTTTTTGATCGGATTAATGAAGATATTCAGTATGTTGAATCTGTGCAAAAAACAGATGTTCAAACCTCGATAACCAAGCTTAATGATGTGTTAGAAAATGTGGAGTCATTACCTCTACTTATTTTTACGCATGTACCTGATATACAAGAGATGCAAGAGCAGCCTTTGGAGAAATTATCCGATCGGTTATCACAAACGTGGCGTGCGTTATTATTTGAAGTGGTGACAGTTAGACGGCACGAGGCGCATGCTCCTGCACTGATCTTACCAGAGCAAGTATGGTATTTACGTGAAAACTTACGGCGTCAACTTTTGAGTGCCCAGCTTGCTTTGTATCGTCAAGATGTATCGACTTATCAAACCGCGATGCGAAACTTGATACAATGGGTTAAGCAGTATGCTGACTTAAAGCAAACCTTGGCTAAAAAAGTCTTAGAGGACTTAATAGCGCTAGAAGTCGTACGTATTATTCCGAATAAATCAATGACGTTACAGTCTATAGCAGAGTTAGAAAATGCACTGGATAAGAAGCTGAAATTAACGATGGAGCATCATCCATGATTCGATTATTATTATGTTTAAGCTTTGTTTTGCTCGGTGCTATTTCGGCGCCTTATTTATTGCAATACAAAGGTTATGCTGTCATTAATATTGGCTTATATACCATAGAGACGACCACACTGGCTTTAGGTGTGATGCTGATTATCTGTTTTGTGTTGCTTCAGGTCTTACTGTGGATGTTTCGCCGTTTGAAATATTTATTTTTTGATAACATGGCATTGCCTCAAAAATGGCGTAAACGTTATGCGCATGATGCGATACTCAAAGGTGTAAAAGCGTTTGCCGAATCGGATTGGTCCAAAGCGGAAAAGCTTTTAGCAGGGCATGCTAAGCAAAGTGAGATGCCTGTCTTTAATTATCTTGCAGCAGCACACGCTGCGCACTTACAACATAACTTCAATGAGCGTGATCGTTATCTGACTCAAGCAAGTGAAGATCCTGACGTACAAAACATGGTTCAAATTACTAAAACGCGTTATCTGCTAGAGCAAGATATGAAAAAAGCACGTCAGCATATTGATACGTTAGAGATCACAGAACATAGTAGCCCAACCGAGCTCAAACTGGCTTGGTTTACATACAGCGCCCAATCGGATTACTTGTCCTTGTTGCCTTTGTTAGATGCAATGAAGTGGCATAAGATTATCGATAAAGCAACATACAAAGAGGTGTATGCTCAAGCGCAAGCTATGAAGCTGTTTCAAGCTTTATCTTTTGAATCCTTACAAGATTTATGGAGCGAGTTAGCGAGTGCAGACAAGCGCAATCCCCTATTGAAAACTTGTTACGTTCAGAGTTTGAATCGTTTTGATGTAGATCAAGCGAAGAAATATATTGCAACTGAGCTCAAACATAAAGATCCTGAGTTACTTGAGATCATACCTCAGATCTTACATTGGGAAACGGATGAGAAAGTATCGCAGCACTTAATGCGGCTTTACAAGCGAGATCGGGAAAATCTTGATTTGGTGAGATGTATTGCTCGTTTGTGTTTGGGTGCTCGTCTTTTTAAAACGGCTCAAGAGGTCTTGCTTCCCGTCGCTAAGAAAAAAACAGATAATGCTTTACACCTGATGATGCTTGGCGAAGCTTGTGAGCAACTCAATGATCATAGCAGCGCAATGTCTTATTATAAAAGTGCTTCGATCCAGCGTGCGCGATCGGATTCAAATCAGAGCTTTTTATCCGGTTTGAAAACATATTTAGCCGAGTGAGTTTTTAGTTCTGTAATAGTTCTGCAATCTTAAGCTTTGCAATGATAATGATATAGTGGCATAAGTCAGTATCTCTACATGCTCGCTGCATAAAAATACAGGCGGAATAAAAAAATAGACTTATTGTGGTTTAACCGCAAGGAATTTTTAATGAGTGAGAAGCAAGAAGGGAAAGTGGTCGGTGATGAGGGATTTGAACCCCCGACCCTCTG
>DDNL01000095.1:0-18259 GCA_002341165.1 Shewanellaceae bacterium UBA2521 | reverse complement strand
CGGGGCTCTACCAACTGAGCTACAATCACCACAGATAAAAACGTTGACTTTAAACCAGAGATGGCGCGCCCAAGAGGATTCGAACCTCTGGCCTCACCCTCCGGAGGGGTGCGCTCTATCCAGCTGAGCTATGGGCGCTCAGTCTTTGAGGCCTTGTTTTACATCAACGGCGCACATAATAAAACGATGTGAGCCTTTCGTCTAGTTTTATTTTGCAAAAAAGCATTTAATTGGCTGTTTTTTGTCTTATTTGTTGTAAATTTATTCATTTTTGCTTAAGCATGGCACGTAAGTGAGCAATATGAGTTTGTCCCGTTTGTTGGATCGTCGTAGCATTTTGAGATTTTTTGTGTCCTTCCCTGATTAAAACATGTTCAGGAAGCTCTTCTAGAAATCGACTTGGTGTGGTGTCGTGCATATCGCCAAACTGTTTTCTTTGTTTGCAGTAGGTTAAAGAAAGTTCTCGTTGTGCTCGTGTTATGCCTACGTAAGCAAGACGCCGTTCTTCCTCTATTGTATCGGTATCTATACTATTTTGATGCGGTAACAGGCCTTCTTCCATTCCTACCATAAAAACATAAGGGAACTCGAGTCCTTTTGATGAATGTAGTGTCATCATTTGCACTTGTTCTGTGGCCTGTTCATCATTTTGTCGGTCTAGCATGTCACGTAAAAGTAAACGTTGAATGGCTTGGCTTAATGTCATAGGCTCATCCTGTTGACCTTCTATCATTTGTGCAAGCCAACGATATAACTCTGAAACATTCTTCATGCGCATTTCAGCCGCTTTAGGCGTAGGGCTGGTGTCGTATAAATATTGTTCGTAATGAATCTCTTGGGTAAGTTGTTGCAGCGCATCCATAGGCTCGCCGCGAGAGGCTGCATCTTCAATCGAAACGATCATATGTGCGAAGGCTTGTAGAGCGTAAAAAGGTACACCACTGAGTACATGAACGACTCTCTTATCAAGGCAAGTTGCAAATAAAGATAGATTCCATTGCTTTGCAAGTTCGCCTAATTTAGCCAATGTAGCAGGACCTATGCCTCGTTTAGGAATATTTATAATACGTAAAAACGCACTATCATCATCTGGATTTGCGATCAAACGTAAATAGGCCATGATGTCTTTGACCTCACTACGATCAAAAAATGACATACCACCACTTATTTTATAAGGTATACGGTTCGTCATCAGAACCCGTTCAAATAAACGCGCTTGATGATTACTCCGATATAAAATAGCGTAGTCACCATAAGAAGTGCGTTGCATAAACTTGTGCTTAATGATTTCAGCCACCACACGCTCTGCTTCATGCTCTTCACTTTTGGCTTCTATAATACGTAGAGGCTCGCCTGAACCAAGTTCACTAAAGAGCTTTTTCTCAAACAAATGAGGGTTGTGCTCAATGAGCGTATTTGCAGCCCTTAAGATGTTGCCACTCGAACGATAATTTTGTTCCAACTTCACAAGATGTAAAGTGGGATATTCCTGCTGAAGTTGCGATAGATTTTCCGGTCTTGCACCACGCCACGAATAAATAGATTGATCATCATCGCCTACAACCGTAAAACGAGCGCGCTCACCGACCAGTAATTTGATGAGCATATACTGAATGTCATTGGTATCTTGATACTCATCAACCAAAAGGTAGCGTATTTTATTTTGCCACTTTTGACGTATGTCTTGATGTTCATAGAGGAGTTGTGTTGGTAAAAGCAGCAGATCATCAAAATCTAAAGCGTTGTAAGCGCGCATATGATTGACATAGTCTTGATAGATGCTTACTGCAAGATTATGTTCTGCGTCAAGAGTCGTGCTTGAGAGCTCACAGGGCTTTATTCTTTGGCTTTTCCAGCTTGAAATTTGAGTCTGTATATTCTGAACTTTATCTTTATCAGCCAACCCCTTTGGATCGCAGAGCTCTTTGAGTAATGCTAAGCTGTCTTGCATATCAAATAAGGAAAAGTTTTGTTTGAGTTGTAGCCTTTGGTACTCTTTTCTGATGATATCTAAGCCAAGAGTATGAAAAGTTGAAACCCATAACCCTCTACCTTGTTGACGACCTAAAGCTTGCATAGCACGTGCTTTCATTTCTTTAGCCGCTTTATTGGTGAAGGTCAGTGCTGCAATCTGATAAGGGCGGTAATCACAGTGTTTGACTAAATAAGCAATTTTTTGAGTAATCACACGAGTTTTGCCGCTACCAGCGCCTGCTAAGACGAGACAGGGACCTGCAACATAATGGACCGCTGCGTTTTGAGACGGATTAAGCTTCATGTAAAAAACTCTTATAGAAGTAATAAAGCATTATCATACCAAACCTTGCTATGCATAGAAATAGTTAATCTTTTCTGAAGAAGATATACTCAATGCATAAAAAAAATCAATCTACTTCTTAAAATAAAAAGTAAAAATAAAAAAAATGAAATATGATATTTTTTTACCTGATTTTTGTTAAAAATAAAAAAAAACATTATAAAAAAAATAGTTATATAAAGTTTTTATCACTTTTTTATACTTTTTTCTTATAGGTTACTTAATTCGATACTTTTTTATTTTACTCAACTCATCAAAAATAGCGGTGTTGAAGGCAAACAAGAATAAATTTTTAGAAAAGTTTTCAACGACTAAACGACTACTCAAACAAAGTAGCTCTAAAGTATATATTTTAAAAATAAATCTGTTGGTCTAAGAGACTTAACAGGAGTTAAAAAGAAAGCGTAATAATAATAATAATAAGTTTTCTTTTTTATGTTACGGAAATTGAGTTTTAGAAGTGAGCGCAAGCCATCTTATAATGCTCAAAAAATAATAATAATAAAAGTAACATATTCAAAGCTCCTTTTTTGATCTCTTAGGTCATTTTTTATTGCATCTGTTCAGCAGCTCTTGTGGACACATCTGTTTCTAAAGGCTTTAATATACGCTTCTCAAAGGCATTCAGGCGTTTGAATATAGAGATTAACTCCACAATCGTTGACCAAGAGTTTACTAAAAAATGAAAAGAATCTTGTACTTGTCCGAATGCTCGAGTGATCTGCTGTAGTATCCCAAGAGTGATGGCTCCTGCTACAATCGTTGGAGCTAAAGCAATATAAGCGAAGACCACAGTAAATTGTATATAAGACCATTTTGCTAGGTCAAAATATAAGTAATTAAGGTAAATAGTGAAGTAATTTTTTCTAACATGTGCATAGAGCTCTTTGACTTTGGGTGGATGCGCATATTCACTGTCATCCTCACCTAAAACCAGCTCTTTGCGGTAAGCAGCTTCTACTCTTTGATTGTTAAACTCAAGCCCAGGTAAACGGATACCAACAATAGCGAGCAAAGTGGTACCTAAAATAGAAGAAATTAAAGCGAGATAAACTAAACCATGATCGACATGCCCAATCCAAGGCAGCTCACCAATGTGGGAGCTTAAATCCCATAATAAAGGCAGAAAAGCTATAAGCATCATGATGGACTTCATTAAAGAGATACCTAATCCTTCTACAATCCGGGCAAAGCGCATTGTATCTTCTTGTACACGCTGTGCTGCACCTTCTATATAACGTAATTGAGGCCAATGAAGCATATAATAATCATTCATAGCTGTGCGCCATCTAAAAACGTAGTGACGTACAAAAAACTCAAGCAAAACAGCAACAGCGATATAAATCCCGGCAATTTTTACAAAGGTCAGGATGTGACCTAGAAATTCATTTAACTCGACAGAGTTAGGTTTTGTGAGCGCTTTTTGCAAGGTGTTGTAGAAATCACCAAACCAATGGTTGATCTGCACATCTAGTTGTACTTTATACCAAGTCGCCGATAAAATAAGGATGGAACCGAAAATAGACCAAAAAAACCATTTTTTTTGTAAGAAAAAAGAATGAAACATAATCGTTTGCCTGTATTGAAGTGCAGTTGAATGTAACGAAGCAATGTAAGTATAGGTCTAGTCATCTATTTTGCTTGATGTTTTAGATATTACAGAGAAAATAAAATCAAGAAAAGTAAGCAATATAATTTGTATAGTAGGATTTTTTTACATGAACGATAATGCAGTAAATAAAAAGTGGTTATGGCGTATGATGATGCTTGTAGTAGCTGTTTTTGGTGTTGTTATTGCTGTCAATATTTTTTTAAATGTGCAGCGCGCTTATGTCATTGAGCATTTACCAGAACCTATTCATCCCGTAACACGTATAAAAGTTCAAGCGCAACCTTTAATCCCCAAGATTTCAGCGATAGGATTTGTTGAGCCTCAACGCAGCATCATGATTAAAAGCGAAGCGGCAGGCTTTATAGCTCAAATGGCTTTTGAAGATGGTCAAACAATTGAAGCAGGCCAGCTTTTATTGGAATTAAACTCTGATGTAGCAAATGCCGACCTCAATGCAAAGCGTGTGAAGCTACCTTCTGTTGAAGCGAGATATTTACGCATCAAGAAATTATATCAAAAAGGTTTGGCTTCTAAACAAGAGACTGAACGTGCCCAATCAGATTATTTAATTCTTAAAGCTGAGCTTAAGGGCGCTTCAACAAAAATAAAACATCGTCAAATCTATGTGCCTTTTTCAGGTATGTTGGGCATTGCTAAAGTATATGTTGGTGATTATGTAACCGCAAGCCAAGACTTGGTACGATTGGAAGATCTCACGGAGATGAAAATTAAGTTTACCATTTCACAAAAAGATGTATCGAAAGTTGCTGTAGGTCAGCAGGTTAAAGTGTACGTAGATGCTTATCCACAAAATCCTTTTATGGGCAAGATCAAAGCGATTGAGCCTGCTGTATTGCAGCAAAGTGGTTTAATCGAAGTGCTTGCTTCTATCCCTAATCATAATAAAAAGTTGTTAAACGGTATGTTTGCCAAAGTGCAGATTTTACTTGAACCTGAACCTGATCAAATTATGGTGCCGCAAACCGCTGTTCACTTTACTTTATATGGCGATACGGTATTTGTTGTAAAACAAGATGATCAAGGTGATTTACGTGTACATGAGACGCATGTCAAAATAGGACAAAGATATGCTGATCAGGTACATATTGTCTCAGGTTTAAAATCAGGAGATGAGATTGTAACGCACGGTTTGGTGCGTCTACGTAATTTGAGTCGTGTTAGTATTCAGGACAACCTATTTAAAACACCTGAAGCGTTACCTAAGTTGTAAGGATCAAGCATGCGGTTTACCGATTTATTTATCAAGCGTCCAGTACTCTCTGTTTCGGTCAGTTTACTTATTTTATTGATGGGGCTGTATTCTATACAAGGCTTGCAAATACGTGAATATCCGAACATGACCATGCCTATTGTGCATGTAAAAACGAACTACTATGGTGCGGATTCTAAACTGATTCAAGGCTTTATTACCGAGCCTTTAGAGCAAGCATTGGCTCAAGCAAATAACGTTGATTATATAGAATCTAAAAGTTATGCGAGTCACTCAGACATTAAAGTTCATATGAAGTTAAATACAGAGCCCAATGATGCTCTAGCAGAAGTGCTCGCTCAAGTGAACTCAGTGAAATCTAAGCTGCCCAAAGAGGCAGAAGATCCTAATATAATTTTAATTAAAAATCAGCAGCTTGCTTTGTTGTATTTAAAGTTTGAGAGTGATGAGCTTAACGCTAGTCAATTGACTGATTATATTGAACGGGTGATCAAACCCTATTTATTTACCGCCGATGGTGTGTCAAAGGTCAATCTCTATGGTGGCGTACCTTATGCGATGCGTGTTTGGCTAGATCCTCAGCGTATGGGTGCTTTTCAATTGAGTGCATCGGCTGTACGTCGTGTGTTGAACGATAATAATTTTCAATCGGCAGTAGGACGGGCCAACAGTTTTTATACTCTGATGAATGGCTCTGCGCAAACGCAAATCAATACAGTCGAAGGCTTAAAGCAGTTAGTTGTTGGAGACTATCAAGGTGCTGTGATCCGTTTAGAGCATATCGCTGATGTGTCATTAGAAAAAAGTCATGACGTGGTTCGGGCTTTAGCAAACGGTAAAGAAGCCGTCATCGCTGCGGTGGATATGGTCGCAACAGCCAATACGCTTGATGTTGCAGCAGCAGTAAGAAAGCTCTTACCTGAGATGCAAAGAAACTTACCTTCGGCGATTCAAATGGACATGCTCTATGATGCTTCGGTCGCTGTAGATGAATCTATTGACGAAGTGATACATACCATTATTGAAGCCACTTTGATTGTGATTGTGGTCATTACTTTATTTCTAGGCTCATATCGCGCTGTTGTGATTCCGGTCATCACCATTCCATTATCGCTCGTTGGCGTATGCTTCATGATGCAACTTTTTGGTTTTTCTTTAAACTTGATGACGCTTTTGGCCATGGTTCTGGCGATAGGCTTGGTCGTTGATGATGCTATTGTTGTGGTTGAAAACATTGAGCGTCATTTGAAACAAGGCGAATCACCGTTTCGAGCTGCTATTATCGGTACCCGAGAAATTGCGCTTCCTGTCATTTCTATGACCATCACCCTTGCTGCGGTTTATGCGCCTATTGCGTTTATGACAGGGATGACAGGCTCATTATTCAAAGAGTTTGCCTTAACCTTATCGGGTGCGGTATTTATCTCAGGTGTTATCGCTTTAACTTTGTCGCCTATGATGTGTTCAAAAATATTAAAGCACACAGAGCAACCTTCCTTTTTCCAGCAAAAAGTAGAATCTAAGCTAGAGAGTTGGACGCAAAGTTATGCCGTAACGCTTGAAAAGCTGATGCTCAACAAAAAAGTCATTTTAATTTTTTCCGGACTTGTTTTCTTCTTTTTGCCTATTTTTTTCTACTTTATTCCTTCTGAATTGGCGCCGAAAGAAGACAAAGGTTTTGTGATGATGTTTGCTGAAGCACCATCTAATGTAAACCTTGATTATATTCAAGCAAATATGGAGCAAGCCGTAGAGATACTCAATGATGAACCTGCTGCCGAAGCATCTTTATCTATGATCGGTGTACCCAATGCGAATCAATCTTTATCGATTGTACCTTTAGTGCCTTGGAGTGAACGTCATCAGAATCAAACAGAGGTCAAGTATGATTTAAACCAAAAAATGGCGCAGATTGTAGGCATGAAAATCTCAGTGATTGAGCCCGCTCCTCTGCCTGGTACATCTGGACTATTACCATTAAAAGTGGTGGTGACCTCTTCTGATGCATTTGAAAATTTATTTGAAGTGACTTTAGACATGATGCAAAAGATGCAAGCAAGTTCTGAAATTATCTATAGCAAAATGGATCTAAATTACGATGCAGTCAACATGAGTCTTCATATAAAACGTGATATGGCAGGTGCTTACGGCGTAAGTATGAAAGAGATAGGTTCTACTTTATCAACCTTTATGAGCGATGGTTTAGTGAATCGAACGAGCTTAGCAGGACGCTCTTATGAAGTGATACCACAAGCTGTGCGCGAAGATCGCGATTTGCCTGAAAAGCTGAGCCGTTACTATGTGAAGGCTGCTGATGGTCGCTTTATTCCACTTTCAAGCTTAATTGATGTAGAGATTAAAAGTGAACCACGCGCCTTGCCTCACTTTAATCAGATGCATGCTGCAACTATTTCAGCGATGCTCACTCCAGGTATTTCTATGGGCGCAGGTGTTGCTCTTGTTAAACGACTAGGACAGATGCTACCCAAAGGCTATAGTTATGACTTTTTGGCTGAATCGAGACAATATGAAGCAGAAGGTAATGCGCTTTATATCACTTTAGGTTTAGCGCTGGCGATTGTATTTTTAGTTTTAGCCAGCCAGTTTGAAAGTATACGTGATCCTTGGGTGATATTAATTTCAGTACCTCTTGCGATAAGTGGCGCATTAGTTGCCCTCAATTGGGGACATGTTGTCAATGTCTTTATGCAAGCAGGGATGATGAGCGGTTGGTCGCAAACCGTCATGTCTTTATTAAAATTGATACAGCCTGTCTCGATGAATATTTATAGCCAAGTAGGCTTGATTACTCTAGTTGGCTTGATCACGAAACATGGTATTTTGATGTGTGAGGTTGCCAAAGAGATGCAAATACATCAACAAAGCTCGCGTGAAGAAGCGATAAAATATGCAGCAAAGATACGACTTCGTCCTATCCTAATGACCACAGCTGCAATGGTTGCTGGCTTGATTCCTCTCTTATTTGCCGAAGGTGCAGGTGCCGTAGCGCGTTTTAATATGGGATTTGTGATTGTGGCAGGATTATCTATCGGAACATGGTTTACTTTGTTTGTGTTACCTGTTATTTATACGTATGTTGCAGAGCAACATCGCCCACTTGAACAGTTTGAAGAATCATAGAAAGGAGCATACCTATTATGCTTAACCCTCAACAAATAGAAAACATGGCCAAGCAATTTACTGAGGCTTTACCTTTAGGCTTGCGTCAAACAGCTCAAGGCGTTGAAGAGCAGTTTAAAAAAGTATTGCAAGGACAGCTCAATAAACTTGATATCGTGAGTCGAGAGGAGTTTGAAATTCAACAACAGATGCTGCTTAAGATGCGCAAAAGGTTAGATGAATTAACGGTGCAGGTACAGCAAATGCAAAAGCAATGCGAAGCCGATGCAAATCTAGACAAAGCATAGCGTCTAAAAATCGAAAACAAGTGCTTAGCCTTTAAAAGGCTAAGCACATCTTTAAAACCAACCATCATAAACTTTATATATCTGTTTTCTTTTTGTCTCCCTGAAGTGATGATCTGCTTGTGCTGTGAATAGGCTTCAAGTGGCGTAAGTGGCGTTAGAGTAGATATCTTCTCTCATGTTGTTCAACTTAGATTGTTGGTTGACATATTCAGGTTTTAAAATAGATGCGATAGCGAGATCAAAGTATTGGCCATCTCTGTCTCGATCGTGTTGTCTCATTACACCTTCATGTGTCATGCCTGCTTTCTCCATCACTCTGCCACTAGCGAGATTATATGTTTTATAAGCAGCCCAGATTTTATTGATGTGCGA
Organism: Shewanellaceae bacterium UBA2521; assembly: GCA_002341165.1. Taxonomy (GTDB): domain Bacteria; phylum Pseudomonadota; class Gammaproteobacteria; order Enterobacterales; family Shewanellaceae; genus UBA2521. Next base: position 9,299 of record DDNL01000095.1, on the reverse strand, counting down.
AAAAGAAAAGCCGTAATCTATGATTTTTTTTAAGGCTTCGCTTGCATATCCTTTATTCCAATAAGCATGGCCTATCCAATATCCAACATAACCTCTTGAATGTTGCGCAGCAAAATCGATATTAATACAGCCTATTAAAGCATTCAGCTTTTTATGTCGGATGGCAAAGATATGCTTATCTTGTGTAGAGTGTGTTTTAATCCAGTCAGCAGCCATTTCAGTTGTGTAAGGTAAGGGAATAGAGGTTGTCATTTCGACAATACGTTTATCACCTGCAAGCAGAGCTACGTGCTTCGCATCTTCATTGTTGAAGCTATTAAGTTTGAGGTGTTGGGTCTCGAGTGCTATGCGTTCTGAGTTCATAAGTCGCTCCTAGTTATGATTATTATGGTGATGCTGCATCACTTTTTGCCATACCCCTTTAAGTAAAGGAAGTCTCTGTGTCACAGTTGGACTATTGGATATATCAAGACGAATGGATTTATGCTTTGAGATATACGGTATATCAAACGCATCTGGATTGAGTAAATAAGCCGTGATCATCTTTTGTATAGTGTGTGCAATCTCATCTTGAGGCATGAAGCTATAATCATGCATAACGGATTGCTCTAAGGTTAGCAAAATACTAGCTTTGAATGCATGGTGCATATCTAAAGCCCAAGCGTAAGGTGTGAACGGATCATGAGAGTTACCGATGATCAATACTTTTGAACTTGAGTTACCTATTTTAGGTATCTTTTTTTGTGTTTTAGTGTACCAAGCACGGCAGTCAAGATTGGTTTCCGAATTGAGCAAGATCGTCGAAAAAGGGTGTTTGTGTTGTGCAAATTGATCTGCTTGACTTGTTTCGCACCACAGCAGTTGACGTAATTTTTTTCTCTTTTTTTCATTTTTATATATTTGATGTTTTCTCGATTCAGGTGTTGCAGCTGTATGAGATCGAACAAAGTAGTGTGTCATCAGATTGATGTGTGAGGGCATATAAAAGTAGTGAAACTGTTGCATGTGCTGTTTTAGAGTGTGTTCATCTATCACATGAGGATCATAATCTTGAATGAATTGTATAAATGACTCTGGGTCATACGCATCAAAGATTAACTTTAAACTGTAATTTAAATCTTTGAGCAAGCGCTGATTTTTTTGTATTAGATCTTCATCTTGTATGTTCGGGTCGCGTAATAGTTTTAAGTTGTGATAGCGAGGAAATTGTTGTTTGAGATCGCTAAATTGATCAAGAAAGAGTTGCATATAAGCAATACGAGATTCTTCTATTTGTTTGTAGAGGCTTTGAGCTGAGATATCATAAGGCGATATAGGGGAGTCCATAATCACAGCTCTTGTATGCTGAGGGTATTGGGTTGCATAAAGACTTGTGATGCGGGCATCATCAGAGTAGCTCCATAGATTCAGTTTTGGCGTCTGCAAATATTGCCTGATAAGCTCTAAATCTTTAACCGCTGTTTCTGTGCTTATGAAAGAGAGCGGATACATATCGCAAGGTGCTTGACCTAAGCAATCCTCTACTTCAGAAGCAAAAGCACTGAGTCCAGATCCTCTAGGTTCGATAGCGATTAAATCGAATTGATCAATAAGCGTTTGACTTAGTTGAGATGATGCATAGAAAAACATATCGGCAGAGGAGTTACCTAATTCATCATAATGAAAAAGAAGTAAACCTTTGTATGGGTCAACAGTACGTGCTCTGCGGTAGTAGAAAAAGATATACACGAACTCTGTATCAGGTTGTTGGTAGTTTTTTGGTACCTTGGCAAAGAAGCATGTATCCTCGTCTATGTTGTAGCAAAAGTCATACGATTTGGGAAGCTCAAAATCAGGCTTGAGTTTCTGGTATTGTTCAAGAGTCAAAAGGTGTGGGTGTAGTGTAGCGATATGAGAAGATGAGCCATGTGCCCAGAAGCTGCAAAAAAAAAGCGTAAGCACATTGATGAGTGTGAAGGAGTACCTTGTAAGCATATTTCATTCCTTGAAGAGAGTTTAAGGTATAACACAGGGTATCAGAAAATAAAAAAAAAGCCTCTATTATAAAGAGGCTTTTAGTAAGATAGAAAGTGAAATTAACAAACCTGCATGACTTGGATAGCCAATCCTCCGCGACTTGTTTCGCGGTATTTGGCATCCATATCTTTTCCTGTTGCATACATGGTTGCAATCACAGAATCTAAAGATACACATGGTTTGGTTTCACGATTGATTGCCATTCTTGCTGAATTGACTGCTTTGACTGAGGCAATGGCATTACGCTCAATACAAGGTACTTGTACTTGTCCTGCGACAGGATCACATGTTAGACCTAAGTGGTGTTCCATACCAATCTCTGCAGCAATGATCACTTGTTCTACATCAGCGCCCAATAAGTAGGCTAAACCTGCAGCGGCCATAGAGCTCGAGACACCCACTTCACCTTGGCAACCCACTTCAGCACCAGAGATAGAAGCATTATTTTTATATAAAATGCCTACCGCTGCTGCGGTGAGGAAATAACCTTCATAATGTTCTGGAGTGACAGGCTCAATGAACTTATCAAAATAAGCTAAAACAGCAGGAATAATACCGGCTGCACCATTGGTAGGTGATGTAACGATACGACCACCTGCGGCATTTTCTTCGCTCACAGCTAGGGCGAATAAGTTAATCCAGTCCATGACATGAAGCGGGTCAGCTGTGTTGGTTTTTTCTGTTAAGCGAGCATGTAAGTTTTTAGCGCGGCGTGGTACCTTCAAAGGTCCGGATAAAACGCCTTCTGTAATACAACCACGTTCGATAGCCGATTGCATGGTGTGCCAAATCGCTTTCATGCCTGAACTTAAAGCATCAGCTTCGTGTATCATACTTTCATTTGCACGCATCAGCTCTGCAATAGATAGATCATGCTTTTGGCAAAGCTCTATCAAGTGTTGAGCACTGTTGAACTCATAAGGTACTTGGTAAGCTGCCTTGGGTGTTTTCCCAAAGTTCTCTTCATCAACAATAAAACCACCACCAATAGAGTAATAAGTTTTAGAGTAGACACAGGTATCGCTTACGAATGCATGGATTTGCATACCATTTTCATGGAGAGGCAGCACATTATCATGAAAAGCAAAAGCAGCTTCAGGAAAGTCAACAGTATGTTGACCTTGAGCTAAAGTGAGCTTTCCCGTTTGCTTTACTTGCTCCATGAAGTGTGGAATTAGATCGATATCGACTGATTCAGGTAGATAGCCACCTAGTCCCATAATAATAGCTATATCGGTATGGTGTCCTTTTCCTGTCCAAGACAAGGAACCATATACATCTACTTTCACATGTGTGAGTGTATGCAGCTTATCTTGCTCTATGAGTTCGTCAACAAAATCTTTGGCAGCTTTCATCGGGCCTACCGTGTGCGAGCTTGATGGGCCAATACCTATTTTAAAAATATCAAAAACACTTAACATAAAAACCTCAAAAAGCGCCTTGAATCACCAAGGCACTTCAAATCATGTAAGGTATAAAATTAACCTAGTAATTTATACAAAATAGCTGTTGTAGCCAATAGACCCATAACGATCACGAATATGTTGCTGACATAGCCGCGATATTTTTTCAATGCAGGAACTTTATAAGTTGCATACATAGGCATTAGATATAAGAGTGCGGCTATAATTGGACCGCCTAAAGATTCGATCATGCCTAAGATACTTGGGTTAAGAAGTGCAACAGCCCAAATACTTAAGATCATGAATAGAGATATTTTTAGATTCAGAGATTTCTCACATACTTGCTTATTCTTAGCTTGATAGCCACGTAAGATAAATCCTTTGATACCTTCATTAGCACCTAAGTAATGACCAAAGAAAGACGACATAATAGCGATGATCGCGATCATGGGTCCAAATAAACTTATAAAGTAGCTATCGTGGCTGTTGGCAAGATAAGTTAAGACAGAGACATTCTGCGATTTAGCTTCTAGGATTTGTGCAGGAGACAAACTCATGACGCAGCTAAATACGAAAAACATGATAAAAGCTAGTAGCGCTGCTGTCGTGAGACGTAACACTTTATCAGCTTTATGCATAGCTTGGTCTTTATAATTTTTACGCTGTACTAAGGCAAATTCTGAAATAGCTGGCGAGTGATTAAAGGAGAAAACTAAGACAGGGAGTGTCATCCAGATCACACTGAAAAAACTGCCTACATCAGGTACATTTTCCATCGACATTGCTGTCATGTTCCAATTTGGAATAAGGTATATGGAAAGACAAAATAAGATCACGACAAGTGGGTAGACTAAATAGCTGGTAATTTTCAGCATGAGCTCACGACTTTTGGTCATGATCAGAACCATCATGGTAATCAAGACTAAAGACAGTAACCAACGAGGAATAATACCTGTTACTTCTTGCCCTTGGCTTGTTTGAACCCAACCCAGTTGATTAATTAAGAAACTGTCTACTGTATTAGTGATAGAGCTACCATAAATTAATAGGATAGGATAAAACACAAAAAAGTATAAAATAGCTACGACATGACTTGCCGAACGCCCAAAGTGTTCCTCGACGACATCAATAATGTCGGCATTCTCTTGTTTTGAAGATAATACGAAGCGTGTTAATCCTCGATGTGAGAAATAAGTCATAGGGCCAATAAGTAGCGTTGTAAAAATGAGAGGCCAAAAGCCACCTAATCCAGCATTGATAGGCAGAAAGAGTATACCTGCACCAACAGCAGTGCCGAATAAACTGAGTGCCCAAGCAAGATCTTTGCGATTAAATTTAGAAGCGTCGTGTTCATCTGACATTGAGAGAGCACCATTGATTGTGCTGTCTGAGCTTGTCATTGTTTTGTTCATAATTGAATATACCTGAAATGAAACAAATCTAATGTATTGTTTTATTTCACTACATTTTGTATTTAAGGCATGGTAGTGAGTGTAAATAAAACAGTGTGTAACCAACAAAACGTAACTTGATTTACCTGATTACGATTTAAAGTTTTTAACATCCTGTTTTTTATTGGCAAGGAATAATTATTCATTTTATAAATAAGATCAAGATCAAAATTTCAAAAAAATACGATGATCTAAAAACTTGTTCGCTAGAAAATGAATTACTTTATATCTCACAATTAGTATAACAAAAAAAAATTAGAATAAAAACAGTTATTAAAAGGTGATGCGTTGTATTTTGAAAGGTCGTTTAAATATTCAGGAAGAGGAAGTTTAGTTTTTGATAAAAAATAATCTTTTGTTGTAAAAGCAACCAATTTATTTATATAAAAAAGATTAAAATAATTTATTTTTTCGTTAATAAAGAATTTAAAACTAAAAAAAAGTATTAAAAAGATTTATATTCTATATTAAATGTATAAAAGCGGGTGTGTGGTGTGAAACAAATATGTTTGCATTGTTTTTATAGTGTTTTTATATTTTATTCTTTTGTTTCTTCATCAACTTTTTCATTTTTTAAAAAGTATTTGTTCGGAGGTCTTTGGTTGCCTTTATTTTTTTTACTTTGAGTTTTTAAAGGTGTATGACCTGGATTTTTTAGACTCTTATCATGTAAAATTGTGTAAGACATGCCGTGTATATCATTTAATATTTTTTTAATTGTATCTTCTTGAGCTTGATCAAGATAGTTTTCATAAAATCGATATCTACGACGCGATAAAATAATTTTCTCGACTCGATTTTGCCTTTGATTTTTAGCATGATCTGAAATATTAAGGTGTGCTATTTCCATAATAGGTGTGATAGCTTCAAGCTGGAGACGGTAGAGTTTGTGCTGTGTTGATTCTCCGCGCAAGTAAGGATCAATCATCACGATTAAAATTGGTTTAGGTATTTTTTCCTCAGAGAATAACTTTAATAAAGTGCCTGCATGTTGCTGCGCAGCAATATAGACAAACGTATTTGGACGATGAGGTGTTTTTTCTAGAGCCAACTTGATCGATGCAACGATGATTTTTTCGATTTGAAGATTAACCTCATTGATCTGAGCTGAAGGATATTTCGCTTTTGCAGCGTTTGCATCGAGGATATGATTTTCTTTGCCTGCTTTACGTTCATCGCCTTTAGGAATAATAAGTGTATCAGGAGATGGAGGTCTTGGGAGTGAAATACTCAGCGTATTCCAACCTTTATATGTGAGATAGAGTTTGAGGTAATTGAATAATCGATCGTTCTCAATAATATGATTTTTGGGCTGAATAAGAATCATGTTGCCTTTTACATCGGGAACAGAGCTCACGCGAATACCTAGATTCATGTCATAGCCTTCGATAGACTGAGTAAGCTGAATTTCATCAGGTAAATGGGCATTTTTCACGGTTAATGAATCAGGAAAGTAAGGATCAAACGCCGAGGCATAAGCATGCCATAACAAGCATGCTAAAAAGAAAAGGTGTCTCGGATTCAACATAAGGTATAAAACTCCAATGAAGGCATACAAATGCCAGTGTTTTATACCTTAAGTATCGGTACAGCGAGATGTTAATTTATAGTTTTTTATCTACGGCGTCTAATAACTGAAAGCATCGCCAAAGAGCTGATTCGTATTTAAATTCAAAGGCAGAAATTTATCCTTTGCGGCTTTCGCCATTTCAAATCGACCGGCAATATAAATATCGTAATCAGAAAAATCAGAGATCTGTTGGCATACTTGATCCAGTAACATACCTTCTGACGCTTGGAGTTCTGATGCATTGTGCTCAAGAACAGGCGTAAACTGAAGCCAGTCGAGTTTGTTCCATTGCTGTGCCAAGGCAAAATCATACATATATTCAGGCTTTCGGCATCCCCAAAAGAAATGTGTTGGCGCATCTTGCTGAGTATGAATGAGTGATTCAATAATACTTTTTGCGTAACTAAATCCCGTTCCTCCAGCTATGATAACACGAGGACGTTCCGATGTTTCTCTTAGATAAGCTCGGCCATGAGGTGCTTCAATCATAATCTCATCCGAGCTACGGAGCTTATCAATGACTTGCATTGGGTAAGAGTCAGGCTCTCCTGCGCCGATATGCAGCTCGATAATATCTTGATGCGGTGCACTGGCGATAGAGAAAGGGCGCTTGTCTTCCTCGCCCATAATAATGCATAGATATTGTCCAGCCTTGAATTTAAGTTGTTGTTCTGGCTTTAGATATACTTTGTATAAATGCGGGTGGTCGGCATTTACTTCTATAATGTGGCATGATATTTGATTCATAATAAAAACCTTATGTTACGTATCAACAGGATGTATCTAAACCTAATTCTGGCCACAATGCATCGATACGCTCTTTAACTTCTGTACTCATTTCAATGGTTTCACCCCATTCTCGATGGACTTCACCTTCCCATTTATTGGTTGCATCGAGTCCCATTTTTGAACCTAAACCTGCCACAGGGGATGCGAAGTCTAAGTAATCAATAGGTGTTTGATTAATTAAGGTGGTATCTCGCTCAGGATCCATGCGTGTTGTGATCGCCCAAATTACATCTTGCCAGTCTCTACAATTGATCTCGGCATCTACAACCACAATAAATTTGGTGTACATAAATTGTCTTAAAAAAGACCAGACACCCATCATAACACGTTTTGCATGTCCCGGATATTGCTTGTTAATAGAGACGACCGCCATACGATATGAACAGCCCTCTGGAGGTAAATAAAAATCAACGATTTCAGGAAATTGCTTTGCTAAAATAGGTACAAAAACTTCATTTAGCGCAACACCTAACATAGCAGGCTCGTCAGGCGGGCGACCTGTATAAGTACTGTGATAAATAGGATTGTGCCTATGTGTAATATGTGTCACTGTGAATACAGGAAAGGAGGCTACTTCATTATAATAACCTGTATGATCACCATACGGACCTTCATCGGCAAACTCTTCTGGATCAATATAGCCCTCTAGGATCATTTCACTATTTGCTGGTACGTCTAGCTCACAACTGAGTGCTTGAGTGACTTCTGTTCTTTCCTGTCTGAGAAGACCTGCAAATGCATATTCACTCATGCCATCGGGGACGGGTGTGACTGCGCCTAATATGGTTGCAGGATCAGAGCCTAAAGCGACGACTACAGGAAAGCGTTCTTTAGGATAATGGTTTTTAAAATCCTGAAAGTCGAGTGCACCACCTCTGTGTCCAAGCCAACGCATAATGAGTTTGTTTTTTCCGAGTAATTGTTGGCGATAAATACCTAAATTTTGTCGACTCTTGGATGGGCCTTTGGTGATGGTCAGTCCCCATGTAACCAAAGGTGCAACATCTTTCGGCCAGCAGTGTTGAATGGGTAGCTTTGTTAGGTCAACTTGATCACCTTCTAAGACGACCTCTTGACAAGGTGCTTTTTTAACCTTTTTAGCCGGCATATGCAGTGCTTGCTTGAATAAAGGTGCCTTCGATAAAATATCTTTAAATCCTTTGGGAGGCTCTGGTTCTTTTAAGAAAGCCAGTAACTTTCCTATATCACGTAAATCTTGGGCTTCTTGTTGACCTAGAGCCATTGCTACACGTTTAGGATCGCCAAAAAGATTGGTCAAGATAGGTGTATGTGAGCCAATAGGATTTTCGAATAATAAAGCGGGACCTTGATGACGTAGAACACGATCACTGATCTCTGTGATTTCAAGGTGAGGATCAACGGGGGTTTTGATCCTCTTGAGGTGACCTTGTGTCTCTAAATGATCTAAGAAACATCTTAAATCTTTAAAACTCATATGATAATCCTTATGTTAAAGAGGATGTGAGCTCATTAATGTTTATGATGCGTTGAAGCCTGTGCATCACTGAAAATCGCCGCAACATCTACGGCATCAAATTTGTATGATTGGCCACAGAATTCACACTGCATCACAATCTCAGTATGCTCTTCTAAAATAGATTTGGCTTCGCTTTCGCCTAACTGTTTAATCGTTGCCTGCGAGCGCTCATTCGAACAGTTGCATTGAAATGAGACGTTATCAGGTTCAAAGAGCTCAACTTTTTCTTCGTGATACAAGCGTACTAGTAAATCGTGAGCGTCAAGATTGAATATTTCTTCTTCAGTTATCGTGTTTGTGAGCGTTTCAAGGTGTTCAAAATACTGATTTTGTTGCTCTAAACCATCTTGGTGTTCAGGCAAAGCTTGCAACATCATGCCTGCTGCCTTATTGTTTTTGCTGAAAAGCCAAATGCGCGTTTTTAATTGTTCTGATTGTTCGAAGTATTGCTCTAAGCACGCAGCGAGATTGGCTTGGTCAAGTGCTACAACGCCTTGATATTTCTGGCCAGCATCAGGAGTAATGGTGATCACAAGTTGTCCAGCTTTAAAAAGCTGTGGTAGAGGTGTGGC
>DDNL01000012.1 GCA_002341165.1 Shewanellaceae bacterium UBA2521 | reverse complement strand
ACCGCTAGCTGTTTCTGGCTTAAATCAATGTCTTCAATGATGATATCAGCATCTTTAACAAAAGAAAGAACGTTTGAACCCGTAAGCCCGTTGATAGTATAGAGATCACGCTGGTTTTGGTAGTCGACCGTATATTTATGGTACAGTTGATGGAATAATAACTGTGTTTTTTGTGCTTTTTTCATTTTCTGATAACGTTGATCCAATAAGACACTCGTTACAACGCCCACAGTCATGAAGATTGCAATCGGCGCCGCAATAGGCCAAAAACCCGCCGCCAATAGCCCAGCGCTTTGTGCAGCATAAATGCCAGCAGATGCGATAAGGCTAGAAGCACTTCCAGCAAGCATGCTCGTACTTTGCGCAGCTAAATTATTTCTATCTGCATAGTCACGTGCATAGTACGAACTATCGAGAGTATAAATACTGTAGGCGGATGCTAACGCCTCAAAAGCAAAGTCGGCAGCCAGCCCCTTAACCACGCTTTGAATCCCATCCATGATTTCATCGCCTGAATGGGCGATACCATCGATCACCTCTCCGATAATTTTATTGGGATTTCTTTGCGCTATCTCAGCAACTTGACTTTCAAACAACCCCATCTCTACGCGAAATTGGCGCGCAAACTCAAGTTGATTAGGTAAGACATTACGTTGAAAAGTGCGCTCCATGAGGCTATCGAGCATCTCATACTCTCTGAACAGCTCATCAGCGTTGATACTGTTTTGCTTTAACAGTCTTTGCAGTCTCTTATAGATATGATTAAACTCTTCAAATTCGCTGCTTAATTCGGGGTAATCTTGCAGCGTCTGAGCAATTCTTTCAAGGTAGCGTTGGTATTTTTCTAAATCGTCGAGTGGAAGACGAATATGACTTGCATCAAAAATGTGTGTCCCTTTTAAATTCGCCAAGCGCACATCTTTAGGCATCAGGTGATCAAAACCTGGGAGTGTGCCCTGATCTATCAGGGCATATTTTAAGCGGATAAATTCATCATACAATGCGCGATCGGCTTCCCTTAGCTCATCCACGAGTGTTTCACGGATACTGATGTTATCGATCAGGGTATAACGTTTATAAAAATCATTAAGCTTTTGATTTTTAAGTAATGTATGAATCTCTTTCTGTAAAGTTTGGCCTTGTTTGATAAAAGCATTGTTTACCTGTTTATAATGTTCAATATAATCAGCAATAGCTGAAATGCCTTGAGCTTCTCCAGAGCGTCGCAGCTGTTTGAGTTCTTTTTCTAAAATATCAGCCAAAAAAAGATTTTGATGCTCGATAAATAATTCAAGCGCCTCAACTGCCGACTGAGCATTCTTACCTTCAACTTTTTGTAATGCTGTTTTTAAATCGACAAAAAACTCAGGATTCGTCATATCAGGGTTAAATTTAGTCACATTGATTCTTGACTTAACACGCTTGAGGGCTAATTCATTGGTCAGATCGAAAGCATCTTCGGTAGAACGAAAAACATACTGATCTACAAGCGTGTCACTTTGCTCGACTCGGGTCACGACCTGAACAAGATAGTTATAAGTACCCTCTTTATTTTGACCAAAGTTTTTTGCGATGCGTACAGCGAAGTTATTTTCAAAAGGTATTTCTCCCGGTAAGAGAGGACGCAAGTCAATGCCTGCGGACGCGTTACTGTAAGAAATACTGGAAAATGTATGGTAAAGCAAATCATCAGCATGATCGGCGGCTACGTAGAGTGATTTTTTCAGTGCTTCATTAATCACGGCTGCTGATGTTTCAGCGGTAAAGGTTTTTCCTGTAATACGCTTGAGTAAGACCTCATATCGTTCTGGATTTTTTAAGATGCGCTCGACCAACTCGGTGAGACTTTCTGCATCTTGAAGAAGCTTATTTCTCTTTGCTAGATTAAAGAATTCTTCCGTTGAATACAGAGTTTGCATGTCCAGTTTATGGAGAGCAAACACTTCGCGATCAAGCTCATTGAGTATCTGATGAAATCCTTGAACTTCATCAAGAAGTTTCTGCTCACCACCAATAAAACCACATTGACGGATACTTGATAGATTGCCTTTGACTTGCCCTTTAAACTCCATCAGTTCATCCAAAAATTTTGGATCAACAAAACCTTTCGTTTGGCTGTCTTCTGCTAATCGGGCAATGGCTTTATATTTCTTTTCTATAGACTTTACAGCTGAGGTAAACCCATCTTCAATATCGGTACTAAAGCGTTTCAAGATCGTAACGGTCTCATCTTTGATGTAGCTCGCTTGGGCGAGGAGTTCATCGAGCTCAGCTTTGTTAAAGACGAGGTCACCCAGTTCATTTTTAGTAGGTAGTTGTTGCTCAAAAGCTTCTAATTTACTTAAGGTGTGCATGATATCTTTTGTATCAGTCAAATCTTTGCTAAAAGTGAGATTCATCGCAGCATTGCGTTTGATAACGCGACTAAAGTCTTGCAAATCATCATAAAGCGCCATTTTCTCAGCTGTTGGGAGTGTTCCTTCGGCAAGCTGCTTAACTTTTCCATCTATTTCCATATAAAGCTCAGTTATTTCATTGAGGCTCATTTCAATGTCTTTTTGAGCAACAGCAATAGCGCGATAACTGACTTGCCCCGCATTTCTGAAAATTTCTTCGGCTTGATCCACAAGAACGACTAAATCATCAACGGATAGATTGAAATGTCCTATATTTTCAATCTCATTAGGTGTTAGCCCTTGGTGTAACATCATCGATTTCATGAATGTCTTTAAAGGGCGTAAGTGACTGAATTTAGGATGAAGATGAACGGAACCGTCATGCTTTTTATCGGGAATACCCGACATCTCACCATCATCTAAATAATTGTAGTTATAGACTTTGCTTTCGTTGGCATCTACCTGATCCACCTCAACTACTTCAGGAGTGTCATCGACATCGCCCTGTTTCATACGGTCTTCATAAAGGGTTTCATCTACATGCTCATCAGCGTATAAAACAGATGAAAAACCTATACATAGAACATATAAGGCATTGAAACTTAAAAAGTTGATAGGGAATTTCATGCCATATTCACTAGGATAAATTAATGAAGCCTTACATTTGAGTATCGGCTGCTCACTCAGTTTATGAAGAAAGACCAAAGTGTGTAGTCACTAATTTTATTTGACCACTACAGGCTCGATTAAGTTAGGTTGATCGAATCAAGTGGGTGTCTCGATTTATTGATTTATTTATATTAAATTTCTTATTGTTTTCGTTTCTTGAGCATGAACCTCATTCATTTTATTAACTTCCAAGTGTCAAAGACTTCTCTCACATCTTCACCTGCAGCTTCAGAGAAGTCTTTAATATTCATTTCCCAATCATAATTATTACCTCGTACTTTAGATTTGCGGTCTAAAATAGAGAAAAAGTCTTGATAAAACTTGTAACCATATTCGTCATAAAAGTGCATTAAAAAACATAAACCAAACCAATTTCTTTTTTTCTTGGCATCAGGCGTATTAAATCCACCATTGGTATATTCATAATGCAGCGTTTTACAATCCAAAGGACGTTCACCCAATTTGAGAGTACGCTGAGCGTGCATAGCAAAGATATTTGGCCAAGATTCAAATCCAATAAACTCTGAATAATTGTAAAGTTTATATTGTATTTGGAAATTATGACCTAGCTCATGGGCATAGCCCCACCATAATTTATAATTGTCAGATTGCCCTATGCCAGTAATGCGATCTAGTTTGTCTAATTGAATCAGAGAAGGATCCATTCGAATTGGATTTCCAGCGAGCATATAACCTGGAGCTGCTGGGTCTGTAATGAAGCGAACAGGTTGTGGATTAGTTTGACTACCATATGGATATATTCGACGCAAATTATAATGGGAATCATAAAAACTTTGCAGCCTACTCAATGACTTTGCAATATATTTAAGATCTTGTATAACCAATTTGGTAGGCACCGTAACAACAATAGAACGAGTAGCTAACTCTACCCAACCAGATTTAATTCTCTCATAGGGATAAGTTGTCACATCTGGAAGCTCAACTAAAGGCACTGTAGCAGCATTCGATATAACGGTAACATCAAGATATTTTTGAGCCAAAGTACGTATTTGATAACCTGATTCACCCAAATCACTTCCAAAAATCATGCCTATAAATAAAATACCGTCTTGATGCGCTGTAACAGTGCCCGACTCTCCAATGCAAGTGATACGGGTATCTTCATACGTTAAGTTGATGCGTGCAACCAGCTCACTTTTTTGACAACCTCGATCTTTTTTATTAGGATGGCCGTCTGGACCGAAGAACACGATACCATTATGACTCCAAGTCCCTTTTGCTCTTATTGTGGCGGACTGACCTTTTTTTAAATACACCCCCGTATTTACCCAGTTTTGCTTCGGAGAAACTTTAAAGGTTTTTGTGCCATAAGGTTTTGTTCCATCGACTTTTACAAAAGTCCAATCAGGATTATCAAATAAACTAACTCTGCTAGGTTTATCACCTCCCCCAGAGACAGTATTATCACCTCCCCCAGAGACAGTATTAT
>DDNL01000031.1 GCA_002341165.1 Shewanellaceae bacterium UBA2521 | reverse complement strand
TCAGATGAGATGTTGTTTGAGATGTTGCTCTGTACTGAGTAAGCTGTTCAATACTTTTTGTCAGGTGTACAAACGCTTGCGTGTTGTGCTGTGTATGCAGCTGCGATAATTTGACTACCGTATGTTGTTGCTTGATCTGATTGTGCTGCTCAGTACGCTGTGGTGATAATGTGTTCGCACTAGATATAGATTCAAAAACCTTAGTCTCATGCTGATTCAGCTCAGTTCTTGTTTGTGCTGAGCTAGAGTGCTGAGTTAAAAGATCAATACTTTGTGCAAGGTGTGCAAGCGCTTGCGTGTTATGCTGAAAAGCTTGATGAATCTGTGATAGATTGATGATCTGATGTACCTGTTTCAACTCAGGTTGATTCAATCTTTGAATCACAGGTTGTAAACTTTGAGGTACTTGATAAGAAGACGCCACCGCATTAGATGAGTGCGGCGATGGCGTTTTAGAATTTTGATCTCGCATAATAATCTCATGTGTTCTCTGAGTAATCTGGATGCATCGCTTGATAGCGATCCAGAGCGAGTTGATGCCAACGCATCAACTCAGGAAAGTCCATGGTCTGCATTGCACTCGGTGGCCAATGAAAGATCACGGCAATGTCAGCCCATACTTCATCTACGGATTCTGGGATGGAGCACTCATAAAAAAAGTAGCTATTTCTGTCATCACCGTAAGTAAATCTGCTGGGTCAAGTTGGTAGAAGTGCTGTGCACTAAATCCATTTAAACTGATACGTGGCACCAATTGCGCGACCGCTGCGGTATCCATTTGGATAATATCTAAAAGTTTTAAACCCCGTAAATCGCTCGGCATAGGCTTGCGGATAACAAGGCTCGTCATGCGACCTTCTTCTAAAGCCTGTGTTAATAAAATAGTTTTTTCTGTTGTAGTATTGTGTGTATCAGACATAATGTGATCCTTTAAAACATAATGATAAGCAAGAAAAAACGCACCCTAAACGAGGATGCGTTAGTAGATAAACATGCAGCTTAAAAAGCTGCGTGATAGAAGTTATAAGCCAATAGCACTACGTGCTGATTCAAGTACATCGATAGCATGAATACGACGCACCATGTTGGGTACATCAATGAAAATTTGTTCTTCATCTTCGATAAGCAGCTCATATTTCTTCAAGGTCATTTGAACTTTAAGCTTCGTCGTTTCACCTGATTTCCAAGTACCGAAATCCATTTCTTTCCAACCGCCTGTTAAAAGCATAGCGACAGGAATAGTTTTATCATCTTCTTCTATTGCGCCACGTAGCGTGATCGACACCATTTTATTTGGTGTAATATCAAAGACTTTGAATAAATCTTTATCATAGTTGGCTATTGTGAACGAGCACTCTAGCTTTTCAATACCATGATCAAGCTCAATCGGTGTATCCATGCCACCGGCTTTAAACTCTTGAGTTTTGATTTTGAGTTTAGGGGGTACAATTTCTTCGATAGCACCAGCAAAGCCTTTACCATCGACAAACAGGTTCATTGCGCGAATTGACTGAGGTAACATATTAGATAATCTCCTTTAGGAAAGTTTTAGTCATGCGGGATATAAAAGTAATGCTTTCTGCCGGTGAGAAAGTGGAAAATTCATAATCAAAGCAGACTTTTCCATCCGAAATTTGATCTGCTGTATTCGTTTCAGGATCCGCCCAACAACGACCTCCAGCAATCGCACCTATTTGTGTTAAATGACGTAAATAGTTGTTCACATTCTCAACCACATCTTCCATATAGGTTTTCGTGATATTGCGATCGAGCGCCCACTGGTGTGCACGCGTTAGGCTATCGGCAATCATATCGTTGGTGATCACAACGTTTTTGAACTTATTGTTAGTCGTACGGTTACCCCAAGAACGATAACCACCTTGACGAATAATAGTTGTAACCTTATCTTGGTTTAATTCGTTTGCTTCTGAGCCTACATCATCAATCTTATAATCAATCGGACGCTCTAAACCGATAACACCCAACATAGGTTGGTTAGAATTAGACCACCAAAAACCTTTTTGGCTATGTGTCTTCGCCATTACGCCAGCATGATAAGGTGAAGAAGGAACAAATTTAATCACTTCTTTATAAAGTATCTTCTCTTGTCCTTCAACAGTTTGCTTAACTGCTCCTTGAGTCGATTTTTGAGCATTTTGTTCCATTGCCTTTTCATCAGGTACTAAAAACTTGCCTTTGACCCAAGGTGAAAGCACTTCGAGACGTTCTAGGTCAGTGAAGTTTTTAGCATAAGCTATTGCTTCTTCCTTAGTATTTTCAGCATGAGGCGCATCCAATAAAGCAAAAGCAGATAAGCGCTTTGCAACGAGATGCATTGATTCTGCAACATCTTTCTCTTGAGAAAATCCGGGTGCAATCAAAATTCTAGGCTGAACATTCACTTCACTCTCAGCGCCGAGCAAAGCTTGTATACCTTGTTTCACCGTATCCTCTGTAACACGCACAACAACGACTTTGATTGCAGCCTGTGCATAAATACCCTCTAAAGACTGCCTTAAAGTACCCGTCGCATTTAACTTTTTAAACTGACTTCTCTTGGTGACCAACACAGGGGTATTCAGAGGAAATTCTATTGCCTTATCGTCTGCTGTCGCAACCAGACCAATTACACTGCTGCCTGCAGATTGGATTCTATGGCTTACTGAATCTTCATGTTTTACACGTAAACCGTGTAATGGTTTATCACTCATTCTCTCTCTCTTTTTTGTCATGTAAATAAATTAAGGTTGCTTTGCAACCTGTCTGGGTTAAATATAAATCACAAGTAAAACAAGATAATGCAAGACAAAAAAATGCCTTGTATTCAAGGTTATATCTCTCCCGAGATAAGCAGATTCAAGCTCAAATTTAAAATGTGTAGGTTCATCCCCGTAACCCGCTTAGCTTGGAATCTATCGTTTGATACAGCTCATGCTGAGCCATATCTTGTACCTGCTCCAAACGCACACCATAAGGAAAAACTTTGATTTGAAAATTCTGATCGAGTTGTTGCAAAGCTTCAAACTCGGTTGCAGGCTCTAAATAAGTAAGCGCTGCCAAAGAATTTTTAATGCGATACTGATATTGGCCTCGAAGCCAAAATACCGTACCTTGCTCTATGTGGCTTTGCATGGCACGCTTTACAGCGTTCATGCGATGCACATAAAATTTAATTTTAAGCTGCTGGCCTTCTTGCAACGTCTTCGCGTCGCGCCAGCGCTCTAGGTCAATTCGACTCTGACCCAATACACCATCTTGGCGCATTAAAACAGGATACAAAGTATCCTGATTGTATGTATTATCCCGTAAATCAAGCGTGAGCCAAGAAGGACATCTTGTGTCTTCTTCTTGTAATGCGTCTATCCACTCGATACCAGATAAGTTGAAGTTCGTGTTCATAGTGACCTAAAACAAGAGCCTGCCCTAAAGCAAGGGCAGACTCTTTTATATCTTATCTATTTGATTTTAATAAAGTTGATTTGCGATTTCACGCGTGAAATCACAATCTCTCACGATGGAGAAAAAGCTTTAATTTGAAATAGAAGCTTTTAATTGATCAATTTGCGCTTGCTGTGCTTCAACCGTTTTTTTGAGTTGTGGAACGCCTGCTAAATCTTCTATAGAAGGATAAAGTCCCCAGACCTTGTCATCAAAATTAACATAGCCTGAAACAGTTCCAAACAAGCACATCAAAAGCTCACCTTCAGAGTCAGGAACCTGAGACAAGCAAAGCTTAGAATGTGGGGCATAAGATGCTGTATTAATATTCGCATTGAGTTGCTGATGACCATAAAATGCCCAGCCATCGCCGCAGTCATACCTCTTTGTCATCTCTCCCGCTAAATTACCTGATAACAACTTAATATAAGCACCCGTAGACACACAAGCTTGCTGAAAACCATTATGCCAGTTATCATCAATACGCATAGGATGGGTATGCGACGCGCCTCGCTTCCACTTAATTCTGACAATATTGAAGAAACCATTGACATAGTGCGGCGTAACGTGCTTTCTAAAACTATCTACAATAGCTTGATTGACTTCACCTGATGCTTTATTCCTTGCAGGGTCAATATGCACTGTCGCAACAAGGCTTGCTTCAAAGTGGCCATCAGACTTAGTTAAGGTGTTAAAACCCTTTAACCTTCCATTTTCTACCGTTAACTTCTGATTTTTCGAGAGCAATAAATGTGAATGTGCTTGTTGTGTACGATGCAAATCGTCTTGCAACAAGTCGATTTGCTTCTCTTGTGCTTCAACCGTTTTTTTAAGTTGACTCACCTCATCAGCAAAAGCTAAAGGTTTGGTGCTTTTCGGTTCTGCTTTGGCAAAGGCGTCGTTAATTAGCTTTTGAACTTCATCTTTTCGACCTGCTGGGCAAAGATCGTCATAATCCTCACCTATCACTTTTTCTGCGTACACTTCATTAGGATCCACATCCTCTGGCTTAGAAGGCTTAATAGGATAAGGCTTGACGCACCATTTGATTTGCCACTGATCTTTTGCTTGACTTTGACTTATAGACTGCTCTTCTTGGTTTTGACCTGTGTAAGGCTGTATCGCACAACCAGAGTTGGTCACCACTTGGTACGTTAAACCGCCGCGCAAATAAAAGCCACTAAGAGTAGAGCAGCTCACTTGCTCTCCATCTTCATAATTGTTATACAAAGGTCTTATATCGCTCGAGTCGATCGGCCGTGCAATGGATTTCATACCAAAATTAATGCCACGTATCGTGTTCTCATAACGCTGATGTATACGTGTGATATTAAGATAACTAGCATCACCATGCCAAGGGTTACCATTGCCGCGAAGCTGTGCATACAGCCCTGCCACATGGGTATCTCCTGCTTTTAACTTGCCGTTTACCTCTTCGCGAAAAGGGTTAAGATGTCCATCTTGATAATAGCTACGCAACACCTCAATGATAGTTTCACCAAATCGATTATCTGGCATTTGAAACCACACGGGATAGTAATAATCGCTAGAATAGCTAGTGAAATCAATTTTGGTGACATGACGCTGCACCCGCTCATGCATATCTTGATCAATTTTGTTCAATGCATCACGTATCACTTCTACATCTTGTTGTAAAAGATGATCAGCTTGAGGCAAAGGGTAATCTTGATGTTCTGTGTTTTTACTCATACTTCTGTCCTTTTTATGCGTTTTCATCCTTGAAATCTGTATTATGTTGTTGTGTTATCGCTGCACCGCTTAGTTTTTTGTGAGTGCTTTAAGCATCGCTTGCAGTTCAGATAAACTTTTTTGTGCGCTAATCAATTCAACTTGAGTTTTCGCCTGTGCATCAATGTGAATTTGAGCTAAAGCCAAACAAGATTGAGGCAAACTTGCCGGTGCACCATGATGCACTTTCAGCGTTACAAAATCCTGTAAGCACAATGCAAGGGTATCGGTTCTTGCTGTAGTTTGGTTTAGCTCAACCAAGATATGGGTTGCAGCGCCTAAAGCCTGACGTGATTTAAGATGCAAAGACTTGCCTTTGATCTCATACGATCCTGCACCTAACATCACATATTTGTCTTGCTCTTGTGCATTCGGGTTGTACTTCACTTCGCCTGTACGGCTAAAAGGCGTATCTTCATCACCTAAGACATAAACCGATTGCTCAGAGAGTTCAATCGATATTTCTTTATGGGTAAAAATTGTCTTTTCACCTTCTAAAGTTACGGGAAGTTCAACCGCCACACCTTGAATAAAACCGCGACCTGGCGCAACCTCATAATTTAAGCACTGCTCGGTACGCGAAACATTCAGAGCCACGTTCGAAACTTCAAGTCCTTCTATGATGCAATTTGCTCCAAGAAAATCTTGTTGTTGCTGCGCCATTTTTTGTTTTAAGAGGCTGTGCTCAAGCGGCAAGTGACGTTGAAAACAACCGCCCTGCACCACTTGATATAAAGGATAAAAACGCCCTGTCTTATGAGTTTGCTCTGAGGTACCCCAGCTTAGCTGAGCCTGTAACCTTGAAGCACCTTCTTCGCCAGCATTAGCACAATGTTGCGCTGGATCTTGCAGTTGGCCATCTTCTTGAGCACTGATCACTTGGTAAGCAAGCCATACACCCAGCTCACAAGGTGCTTGCACATCAAGCACGGTACACTGCGCTGGCGCAATACGACGCACTTGGCCATCAAGGTAAACCTGATGTGCTGAGCAAACAATGACCTGACCTTGTATTTTAGGTGTTTGGCCTTGAATCACTTCACCGTCTTGATACAAGCTTGAAGCCAAGTGTTGTTGCGCGCGCCAAGCTTGCTGTTGCACTTCATTGAGTTCCGCACTTTGCAAAGCTTTGCTGGCGCAAAACAAGGTTTGTTCATAGTTGTCTTGTGCTTCAAAACGATTATAGTAACCAAGCCTTTGCTCAGGTTGACGCACTCTTACATCTTCAATCTGCAAAGCGCCACTTTGATCAATATAAACAGAAAAGCAAGCAAGATCAGCGTTTACTTCTGTTGTCAACCAATCCCAATGGGCTTTTTGGCTTGATGGATCAATACAAACCGTAATCTGACTTGGAAGATTCACTCCAGCATAACTTAAACTTTGCGCAGATATCTTAATCAAAGCGTCGTTCACATAAACATAACTGGATCGCAGTTGTATTATCTTGGCACTTTTATCAGCAACAGGTAAGAGAGGGCAGAGTAGATCGCCGTTTTGAAACACCAAGCCGGTTTTTTCTATGCCCCTTTGATGTGTATGTTGAGGCTCAGATTCACGATTTGTCATAGTCTCACCTTAGAATGTAATCACAAACTCAAATGTTTCACGTACACCTTCATCACGATGAATCGGCTTACGAAGTTCAAAAAGTAATAAATCACATGCCTTGATGATTGCGTTCATTTTACTTGTTTGTTGATAGCCTGTATCTTGAGGAGCGCCTACTTTTTTGCCTACAAACACACCTAACTCTTTAATGATTTTGCCTTGCGCATCTTCAAAATCAAATTGAAACTTGAAGTATAAATGCTTGGTTGGCACACCACTTTTAGAGCGGTTAAACTTACCTGTATCCACATCGATTTCTGCTTGTTGATTGATATCAACGCTCGTAACATAAGCCACTTCTGCTGCGTTTAAAATACCTAATGGTGTTTTGAGTTTCTCGATGTTTCCGTCTTTAGATGAAGCGCCTTCGCCTTCACCCCAAGCCATAAAAATGGGTAGTTCCTTAACGCGCTTGGCCAATGCAATGCGGCCTGACTCTGTTAAAATTGCCATAATATCTCCTGTTTATTTGCTATAAAAAAACGCAAGATTGACTCAGCTTATGCTCTGTCAACTTGCGTTTATTTTGGTTTTCGCTTCCGTTAAGAAGACGATGTTTTTTTATGATCCGATAACACAGCGGTCATCGGTGTTTCCCAAGTGATCTCTTCTTCCCATGTCGTATCCCAACGGCCAAACCATTGTCTTTGTTGCATGGAAAGCTGTTCACTGCGAGTTGCATGTCGACTCAACGTCGAGATATCTAGCTCCCAAGTCATATCATGCTGGTTATGCCCAGTACAACTTTGACTTAAAGTCACATCCGCTTGCACACTT
>DDNL01000070.1 GCA_002341165.1 Shewanellaceae bacterium UBA2521 | reverse complement strand
ACAAGCACGCCTTGAAGCCGAAGCGCAAGCTAAAGCTAAAGCACAAGCAGAAGAACAAGCACGCCTTGAAGCGGAGTTAGAAAAGTCAAAGCAGACTGAAATTGCAGAAGAGGAAGAAGAAGCTAAAGTTGTATCGCATGCCAAGCCCGGTTTATTTCATCGCTTGAAACAAGGCTTAAAACGTACTCGAATGCAAATTAGTGATGGCTTTCTTAACCTGTTCAAAGGTAAGAAAATCGATGATGATTTATTTGAAGAAATTGAAGAACAGCTCTTAATTGCAGATGTAGGCATCGAAACCACTGAAAAGTTGATGCAACACTTGATTGAGCAAGCAACACGACAACAATTAAAAGACAGCGAAGTCCTTTTCCAAATTTTACAAGATAAAATGCAAAGCATGCTCGATGAAGTCGAAGCGCCTCTTACTTTTTCATCCAACACATCTCCACAGGTTGTTTTAATGGTCGGTGTCAATGGTGTAGGTAAAACAACAACTATTGGTAAACTTGCGAAAAAGTTTCAGCAAGAAGGTCGCTCTGTAATGCTTGCAGCAGGAGATACATTCAGGGCTGCAGCGGTGGAGCAACTTCAAGTATGGGGCGATCGTAATCAAATTCCTGTTATTGCTCAGCCTACAGGTGCAGACAGTGCATCTGTGATCTACGATGCTTTTGAGTCAGCCAAAGCACGAGGTATTGATATTCTCATTGCCGATACTGCAGGACGCTTACAAAATAAAGCACACTTAATGGAAGAGCTGAAAAAAATTGTCCGCGTGATGAAAAAAATTGACCCTCAAGCACCACATGAAATTATGCTCACTTTGGATGCAGGAACAGGGCAAAATGCTATAAATCAAGCTAAGCTTTTTCATGAGGCTGTGGGCTTAACAGGTATCACCTTGAGTAAATTAGATGGTACAGCCAAAGGAGGAATTATATTCTCCATAGCTGACCAGTTTAAATTGCCTATTCGATACATTGGTGTAGGGGAACAACTTGACGATTTACAAGTGTTTCACGCTCAAAGCTTCATCAAAGCCTTATTCAATCCAAACCAATAGGGTAATTCATGATTCAATTCGAGCAGGTGAGTAAAGTTTATCATGGTGGCCAAAAAGCGTTAATACATGTAAATTTTCATCTCAAGAGAGGTGAAATGGTTTTTTTAACCGGACATTCAGGTGCGGGTAAAAGTACGCTCCTGCGTCTCATCAGTGGCATAGATCGCGTTACAACAGGCTGTATACGTGTCAATGGCTACGATCTCTCCAAGATAACTGAAAAACAAATGCCTTTTTTTCGAAGACGCATCGGTATTATTTTTCAAAACTGCGCTTTGCTTACGAATCAAACTATATTTCATAATGTTGCCCTGCCCCTCACCATTGAAGGCTATACATCTCATGAGATCAAACGCCGCGTTGCCGCTGCTTTAGATCTTGTGGGCCTCTATGGTAAAGAAGATTACTACCCTGAAATGCTCTCAGGAGGAGAGCAGCAACGTGTGGGTATCGCAAGAGCAGTTGTCAACAAGCCCGCTGTATTATTGGCGGATGAACCAACAGGCAATTTAGATCCTGAACTATCAAAGAGCATCATGAGCTTATTTAAAAACTTTCATGATGCGGGCACAACTGTGCTGATCGCAACCCATGACCTAGGGCTAGTTGCGCGCACAAAATATAGAAACCTCATTTTAAAGCAAGGTACTTTGCTTGAATATGCAGCACATCAAGAGCTGACCGTATGAAACATAATTCTCATCATATGCCGTGGAGTGCACGCCTTATTTTATGGCTCAACCAACACATCAAAGATGTCTACAAAAGCCTGCATGCCTTCAACTCAGAATCCACATCAAAGTGCATGATCATCGTCATGCTAGGTTTAAGCTTAAGTTTACCCGCAGCAATGCATGTCGTGACAAAAAACATGCAGCAACTTGACTTTCTTCAACATAATGCAACACAAATCAATCTCTTTTTGGAAGATTCAATCACGGTTCAAGGGCAACAGCAACTACAACAAGATCTTCTCGCGCATCCGCAAATACAAAGCATAGCCTACACTTCAAAAGAACAGGCCCTCGCCGAGTTTGCGCATAGCACTCATATGAAAAATGCACTTGATGCGCTTGACGAAAACCCGCTACCTGCAACCCTAGCAGTACAGCCTATAGCTACATTAACTACCATCAACGATGTATCTAATTTGCTCAGTGAACTATCTGTACTCCCCGAAGTCAATCAAGCGCGGCTGAATATGACATGGCTTTTAGAGATCCAAAGAGCACTTCATATTCTTTACGCTGTTACCTACACCTTATCTGCGCTTTTACTTTCTATTGTCGTACTAGTTATGCATAATACCGTGCGCCTGTCTATTAGCCATCAGCAGCACCAAATTCGAGTCATGAAGCTTGTTGGCGCAACAGATAGTTTTATTCGTAGACCCTTTCTATATGCGAGTTTATGGTATGGCTTTATTGCAGGTTTATTAGCTTGGTTATTTATTAACGGACTTACCTATGTGTTTGAGGGGATGCTCACTACAGCTTGGCCTACTTGGACAGCCCAAATTAAAGCACTCAATCTCAATGAATTGAGTCTTTTGATAGGTATAGCTATGGCTCTAGGCTGGATTGCTTCTTTTGCTTCACTTAAAAAGCACCTTAAAAATATTAATCCTGAATAACCAATAATTTAGCCTAAATTATCACATAAAACACCAGTTATCCTTGACTTTATTAAGATAATGAGATATATATAGGGCGTGCTCAAATCGCTTTTTAAACAGTTTTACCACTTTTCACAGAGCACTTGTTATTATAGTTTTTTTAGTATTACTTAAGGAATCTTCATGACTGCACAGGCACAATCTATGTTACCTTCAAATATACAGATCGGTAGCATCGAGTCTTATCTGCAATCTGTAAGTCGCATTGCGATGCTCGACGCTGACGAGGAATTACGCCTTGCCAACCGTCTATATCATCAAGGCGATCTCGATGCAGCTAAGCAACTGATTATGTCTCATTTACGTTTTGTTGCGCATATAGCTAAGGGTTATTCTGGCTATGGCTTACCGCAAGCAGACTTAGTTCAAGAAGGCAATATTGGCCTCATGAAAGCGGTAAAGCGTTTCAACCCTGAAGTCGGTGTACGTCTCGTTTCCTTTGCTGTACATTGGATCAAAGCTGAAATTCACGAGTATATTCTTAAAAATTGGCGTATCGTTAAAGTTGCTACAACAAAATCTCAAAGAAAGTTGTTCTTTAATCTAAGAAAATCAAAGAGTCGTCTGGGATGGTTTAGCGCAGAAGAAGTCGGTATTGTCGCACAAGAGCTCGGTGTATCCACAGCTGAAGTGCAAGAAATGGAGTGCCGCATGTCTGCTCAAGATGCAGCCTTCGACGCACCAGAAGAGAAAGATGATGACTCTGCGACTTACGCTCCAAGCCTATATCTTGAAGATCAGTCATCTGACTTTTCACGCTCTGTTGAGCAAGAAAACTGGGAAGAGAACAGCAACTCTCGCTTATTCTCAGCTCTCAAAACACTCGACGATCGCAGTCAGCATATTCTCCAAACACGCTGGCTCGATGAAGACAAAGTCACTTTACACGATTTAGCAGCACAATATGGTATCTCTGCCGAGCGTGTGCGCCAAATAGAAAAAAATGCGCTTAAAAAGCTTCGAAACGCAATGTCATAGTTCAGATATTGATATGAAAGCCGACATAAAACATGTCGGCTTTTTTGTCTCTTCGCACTGATAAACGTAAATTACACCCTTTTTATAAGGTCAGAGACTAGAAAATAAAGCTTTACCAATAAAACGAGTAGACTTAAACTACATCTAGATTTTTTACCATGATATAAAACAGGTTTTAATGGATATTTTTAAGATTATAAAAGAGGCATTCAACTTCTTCTCAAGCCAGTGGCGCTTTATGCTTGTAATCACTTTTCCTTGGCTTGTACTAGAGACCTCTGCGCAAACATGGGTCATGCTACAGTTTCAAAATACAGATCCAGAGACCATGAAAATCACGCCATCTCAGCTTATTGCTATTTTAAGTGCTTTAGTCTGCTGGAATTATATGTATGCATGTTTAACCTTATTTATGCATGAACGCTCGCAAAATATTCATGTTTCTGCTCTATCAATTTGGTTGAGAGCTTGGCACTATGTACCCTACCTCATGGTTGCAGCAGCTTTATCAGGTACAGCTATTATGATCATGACCATACCTGCTGCAGTCACAGGTTTTTTTCCTTTACTGCTTCTATCTTTATGGGTAGCTATCCGCTTGGCTTATGTCAACTTTTTCATTGTCATAGAAAAATATACACCGCTTAGAGCCGTCAAAGCATGTGCTCAGTTCACCGAAGGCCTTTTTACACCTACAGCAACGGCTTTTCTTTTTCTCTTTACAATTGCAAGTCTATCTGGAACAATAGGCAGAGAGATACAAGATCTACCTGTTATTCTTCACATCATCGTTGATAGCTTATTTGGCTTTGTAACGCTCTTTGTCACTGTCATTTTGTTCCGTATTTATATGATACAGCGCACATCGCATCCCTCAGCACAAACTCATCAAGCTGAACATAGCTCTACATCAAACATAGAAGACGAAGACTCTTAAAAAAACTAAAAACTCAGTAGAAGCGACCTATCTCAGACAACAGTACTTGGGTTAAACACCAAGTACATATCATATTCAATCATAAACATAATAAGGTTGTTTTATGCTTTTAAAATCAAAACAGTTTCCCATTTTAATGGGGCTCATTATGCTTAGCCCTATGGCTATTGATATTTATATAGCTTCTTTACCTGATATCGTCGCCTACTTCAAAGTCTCTCAAACTCAAGGGCAACTCACAATCAGCCTTTACTTACTTTGTCTTGGTATGGCACAGATACTTGTTGGCCCTTTAACCGATCAGTTTGGTCGTCGCCCTGTGGCTCTAACAGGTATTTTCATCTACTGCTGTTGTGCTCTGGTGATCAGTATTACAGATAATTTCACTTGGGTGTTAATTGCGAGAGCATTCCAAGGGATGGCTGCGTGCGGAGCAACTATCGTTGCTTTCAGTACGGCTCGTGATTTATATTCAGGTGAACAAATCAATCAAGCTATGAGTTACTTAAGCGGTGCGATTGCTATTGTGCCTAGTCTTGCGCCAGCTATAGGCGGTGTTATTGCAAGCTACTTTGGCTGGCAGTATGATTTTGTTTTTATGAGCATCTTCGCTAGCGCTATCTTTTTTTGGTTTTATTATGGTTTAAACGAAACTTGTCCATCTATTGGCCAACAAAAAAAAATATATTCTATTCAAAGATATAAGCCTATTCTCTCTCATAAAAACTTCATCTTCTACAGTATGATTGGGTTAGCGAGCATGCTCAATATTATTAGTTATATCACTTATGCTCCTTTATGGATGCTTGAAGGACTTAATATGACGCAGGCTATCTTTATTACCGTATTTAGTATGAATGCCTTTTTAAACATGATAGCTTGTTTCACAACACCTATTTTGCTTAAAGTCACAAATAGGCGCAACTTGATTATAACTGGCCTCTGTTTGCAACTCTGTGCTGGTTGCCTTTTCATTGTGGATTACCAAACATGGGAAAAATCTTATATCGGGTTTATCATTCCTTCCCTGCTTTTTGTTATTAGCTTGGCTTGGACTATGTCACCTTCTGCTGCAATAGGCTTAACTCCCTTTGGTAAACAAGCAGGAACAGCTAGCGCACTTTTTAATTTCATTCAAGTTAGCGGGGCATCCTTGATCATCGTGATTGTGAGCCAACTGAGCATTCATCCTGTTTATATGTGTGGCGGTTTGCTCGCGA
The DNA here is from genome assembly GCA_002341165.1 of Shewanellaceae bacterium UBA2521. Classification (GTDB taxonomy): domain Bacteria; phylum Pseudomonadota; class Gammaproteobacteria; order Enterobacterales; family Shewanellaceae; genus UBA2521. Next base: position 3,709 of record DDNL01000070.1, on the reverse strand, counting down.
GCAGTTCAGGATTATTGTTGATGTGTTTTAAAAGTCATAAACTCCAATCTTGGCATCAAATTGCGTCAACAACCTAGGCTTCATTGATCACTATAGCTGAGATGTAATCTATATATCTCAGCCTATACTTAAGCAAGAGGTGCAGCCATGCAGAACCTTAAACTTTATCTTTCTGGCTTATTTGTATGTTTGTGCATCGCATTACTGACGATATTAATTCATGATATATACGGTAGCCCCAGCACACTCATAGCTTTGTTACTTGGTATTGGGTGTCATGCTGTTTATAAAAAGCAACAGCTGCAAAAAGGTATTGATTTTTGCTCAAAAGATCTTTTACGCTTTGCAATTATGCTTCTAGGTTTACGTATTGCAATCGAGGATATATTTCAGCTCGGTTTGGCTCCCGTTTTGATTACACTCACATCCAGCTTCATCACAATAGGTTTAGGTTTATGGATTGCGCGAACCATGAAACTGTCTTCATCACTAGGACTTATGGGATCCATCGCAGTCGCAATTTGTGGTGCTTCTGCTACTTTAGCCGTTGCAGCAAGCTTGCCACCTTCTAAGAAAAAAGATAAAGAGGTTATCGTCATTATTCTCAATATGACCCTTTTATCTACGCTCTCTATGATCTTTTACCCCTTACTCATGCATGCACTGCGCACCTCTTCCTTTCAAGCCGGTATTTTTTTGGGCAGCAGCATTCATGATGTAGCACAGGTAGTGGGCGCCAGTTACACAATGGGAGATGAAGTAGGAGAAGTTGCTGTATTCATTAAACTTATACGCATCATGATGTTGGCACCGCTTATCATGGTACTCTCTTTAACACATCCACATAAAGAACCTCAAACCCAAAAGCCACCTTTAATTCCTTTTTTTGTCATAGGCTTTATTCTATGTATTGCGCTGAACTCTATACATATTTTGCCTGATTCGTTACATACAAGCTTAGTGAACACTTCACATATTTTAATCTTGATGGCTTTAGCTGCGTTAGGTCTTAAAATCGACTTAGCGCATATCATCAAGATCAGCCCACAACCTTTACTCTTCACGTGTTACTGCAGTCTGATCATCGCTCTGTCTTCGTTGAGTTTGATTTACTTTTTTGTACCCTAAAAATCTCTATTTAAAAGAAAGGTGACACACACAGCAATAGACCGGTAAAAATAATGAAATAAATCGATCGCCCGCGATACTTCTGTAAAATATCAACCTTATACACTAAATAGGCAGGAATCAAGCAACCTACCAAGCCAAAGATGGGGCCGCTTAAGCCCGCAAGCTTTAAAATAGGTAAATTGCTTAAAGCAACCGCCCAAAATAATAAGATTAAAGCACCTGTCGCTAAGCGTGATATAGCTTGAGCAGATAAACGCCTATCACAACGGCTTAGAACATTATTCAAAACACCTCCTACAGCCTCACGCGTAGCCAAAAATACGCCAAAAAATGATGTCACCACAGCAAAAATATTAATCACAATTCCAATGTAGTTGATCCAACTTCCAGGGTAATATTGGGCAATAATTGCCAACGCAGAGATATTCTGCATCTTTGCATCCATCGCTTGCTCTTGGCTTATCGCAAGGGTAAATGAAACAGCAAAAAAGAACACCACAACAAACAAGATCATAAATGCAATATTCATTGCGCGTGTTGCTTTATAACGGGCAAGATCAATTGATTTATAACGTGCTCGGTAAGAAATCACCATCGGACTTAAAGACTGTAAAAATAAAATCGATGTCAAAGTAAAAGGTAACGTACTGATAGCACTTTGAATGAGCTGAACGGAATGATCCACTGTACCTATGTGCTCTATCTTCCAGTATGGTACTAAGAGAAACCCCATCACGGCAACGACAGCTAAAACCAAGATGGCCATACTGCCGGAAATAGCAAGCAAAAAACGTTCTTGACTTGATGCAACCGACACAAGGCTAACAATCAGTAACAGCGCATACCACGCATTTTCTGACCATAAATTCGTTGTGAGTCCAAAAGACTGTAAATAAGAGGCACTATCGTTAGTAATAGCTAAGACGTAAATAAAAGCCCAAATGATAAGCATCACAAAATACAAGACACCCAGTAAAAAACCCCAGTTCTTACCTAAGTAACGACTGATCACACCTGAATAATCTTCACACACCTGCGCTTCAACTAAAGTATGGATAAATAAACGCTGAAATAGATACATCGCAGGGTAACCTACTACAGAAGAAAGTAAAAAGACCCACAAACCTAAAACACCAGCTTGTACAGGCAAAAAAACAATACCTGCTCCAATTGCCATACCTATACTCATCGATATCCATCCCATATCGATACGATCAAACTTTTTTGCTTCAATTAAATCTTGTTTTTCCATCATATTAAACGTTACTTTTCTATTCTTGTGACATACTCATTTAATATCCACTTATTCACTTACACTGTAATCAAGTCTGTTCTAATTTGTCCTGTAAACAGGTTAAATTATAAAGATAACGAACTCTTTTATAATACAAATTATATGAAAACCAACAGATTGCTATGCAATATATATAAAAAGCTAGATATGAAGATTCACTCGATTGAGAGTGATAGACAAAAGGGCGCAAGAAGCGCTAACATTCAACAGCGAATAAGGCTGTACATCAGAGGGGAAATGGATTGAAATAAACTCACTCGGTGAGACGCCATAAATGAATCTATTAAATTTTGGTTAGAAAAAACACAATGGTATATTTGCTTCATAGTTCAAGCGCACTTTTAGAAAAAATCCCCCCATACTATACACAGAATGCTTTGAAAAATAAAGAAGGTCAGTTCAATAAAAACAAGAGTTCTAACCTACAGACTCAATAAATTATCAACACAATTTAAGTTCTTAAATCGAGATTTAGTATAAATGAAACCAAAACAATCACCTCAATTCTGTGCTTTTTTATTATTCCACTCAATCCAAAAGACACTATATTAGAATACTTTTCATTAAAAAAATCTTATATGTTAAATTTTTTATAGCAAGAATATCTGAAAATTTGTTCTAAATAAGGCAGTTATAATACTCACATTTAATTTTGATATCGAAGCATCCTCATAACTACATAACACCGGCTAAAATAAATATATTATTTATTTTTCAGTAAATCACATAGCCGCCGCTATAATATATAAATAAATTGCTCAATGTCATATACTTCAATCTTATAAATAATCTTTATTATGACAAGAGTTAAATTTTGCTATTTCGCCTTTGGCTATAACTACTTATATTCTTGGCGCAGCAATGACCTTCGGGTATGATTTACTTTATAGATGGGAAAATTTATAGTCTATTCAAGTTATATTCAGAATATTAAACTTACCTTAAAAGCAAAAAAGATATATAAAAAAACTTGCTCCAACTCTAATTTACTTGACTAGGCAAGCATAGCCTAAATGTCGATACTTGAAATGCATGTTCTTTATTTTTCTGTTGATGATAAACCAATAGAGTCAATCTCAAATATATCTACCTTTAACTTGAATCAACTGAAATATATGGATGAATAACCTTTGCTTAAGCTAAAATGGAGAGTTTACTAGAGCTTTTTTGCATGATCGGTGGCAAGGATTCTATGCCTTGCTCGATGATGTTCCAGATGCTTCAGATGCTCAAAGAGCGTGGCGTGGTGTGCTGATTGGATTAGCGCATAAATTTATGCCTGAA
>DDNL01000078.1 GCA_002341165.1 Shewanellaceae bacterium UBA2521 | reverse complement strand
ATGACACTACACATATCCACCACTCCAAAAAAGGTATACTTTAACAGAAGCGCTTCGCTTATATGCAAGAATGCATGTGATTTATTTAAAGAAGCATTTATAATAGAGTAAAAAAAGAGAAGCGTTTTAAATAGAGAAAATACCCTTTGATAGGGTGTAAAAGTGATTGTTTTTTGTATTGATGTTTTTAAAGTATATTTTTATATAGATACCATTATTTTTGCTAATTAAATTAATTTTGGTTTTGATGTTATAAATCAATTTTTAATAAATAATTCATTTCGTATCAATTTTTGATGTTGATTAGTGTGATCTGATCCACTACTTTTGGACAGTTAGTTAAGATAGTATAATAACTAACCAGAGGTCGTAAGAAATGGTAAAAAGAATCAAGTATACAGCTTCGCAAAAAACCAGAGATAAAATATCAATTTATGTTTGAGCACAAGAGTGAATTCTCAGTGATGAGGATGGCTTTTGTTTTTATGGTTTCTCGAAGTGGGTTTTATATGTGGCAAAAACTGATGTGATCCACTAAAAGTGGGTCACATCATTTCTATATCTAATCCCATATTCCACATTGCATTTCTATAATCTTTTGGCTAAGTCCCTCATGGAGAAATTTAATATTATGCTTTGGCATATTCAATAGTATGTTGGTTTCAAAATTAATTTTTGAAATATTATTGACTTCTAGATCAATAAATTTTTTATCTTGCTCTAAATGGATCTGGAGATTAGAAAAAGGTAAAAATTGCATTTCGTTACATAAAGTTGGATAAAAATATCCATCTTCAACCTCACCTGTAATAATTTTATTCAATTCAGATATAATGTATTCAAATTCATCCTCTATTTGTTCTATTTTAGATTGATTAAGATAACAATCATTAGGCTTTTTAATGATATATTTATCAAAGCCTTCCTTAGAAAGAACATTTAAATCTAAAAAAATCTTTCTTGATTTTGAAAAGAGTGTAGATTGTTCTAAAGAAATATAGTTCCTGCTAAATTTAATTTCTTTATCCGAGCAATTATGATCTAACTCATCTTCTTGTAAGATATTCATTATGATTTTAAACTTTATTTCTACGCTTTTTTTAGTATTCCATGTGGAGATATAGTTATTAATTGGTCTATTAAGCTTATTTAGGCTATCTAAAGTCTCAATTTTTACTTCATTTTTCTTTTCAGGACGATGTTCAGATTTGCATCCTATCAAACTTAGAGTAAGTAAAAACAAAAAAAATTTATTCATTTAAAATTTACCACAATAAAAATTGTAATTTAGTATATTTGGAAAAAGTTTAAAAATAAACAATCTTTTTATTTTTTTTCGCACACATGTTTGTTTTTTGTTTTTATTATGTTATAAATTGTACTCTTTTTTTAAAAATTCTTTGAAATGGAGGCTCTATGAAAAAAAAAGTCTTATCTGGAATAATTCTAGGTATGTTTTATCAAATAAGTTTCGCTCAAGGCGATATAAATTATGCTCAAAATAAGCTAATACCTAAAAATTGTAATAACATTCTTGCTAAAGGTGTTTTTAACGCATATCAAAAACCGACTATATCTAGTCTGCAAAAGTTTCAACTCTTATCATACTATCAACACGATTTTTGCTCTGAAAATACTGTCAGCATTTTTGAAATCAACTCAAATACTAATAGTTCTCATCATGATTGGCATCAAAAAGCTTGTGTTGCATCAGCAAACTTTTTGCAATCGCAAAGTAGAGATATACAAGTAACAACAATGAAGCTTTTAAAAAATAGTGTGAAAGCTGAATATTACTCATGTGCACGTAAGTATTTACGCAGATTGAAGAAAGATCAATTTGTTTCTTGTTCCTTACTTCCCTTTTATAATCAGTCTGGAAAAATAAATTCTAATTTTTTAAGTTTAATGGTGAATATTGGTAAAAACACTAATGCAAGAAAAAATTCTGTTATTAGTCAATTTAAAATTGAAACACAAGGTTTAGAGTTTGCGGAAGAGAAACATGTGTTTTCTTTATCTGAAATGCCTAATGAACTTCCTTATGGTATACATCGTTTTATTTACAGAATAGAAGATAATTCAGATAATACGAATGAAGCCACAGTTTTTGCGAATTTATCTGACGGCTCAAATATAAAATTTGAATGTGATAAAGGTGCTCTCGATAAGATGGATATAAAAACTACTCATCAACCCGTACAAGAATCTTGTGAGTCAATAAGAATGAAAGCCTTCGAAGAAGGTAAGATCGATGAGGGTGATTACCTTGAGCTTTCGAGTACCAATAAAATTCCATTTTTTATAGGTAAAAGATACGCTGGCGATATAACTTGCGGAGAGAGATAATCGATGAATAAAATTAAGAAGAGATCAAGAAAATTTTTTTATACAATTATTAATATCAGTATTTTCATTGCGGGTATAGCTTATAGTGAAGAAGGACGGATAGTAGAGGCTAAGCATCGATGTAAAAAGGAGTACTTAAACAACGGTACTGCTTTGGGTAGAGTGCAGTGGGCACTAAACTGTGGGTATATAGATGATGATGGTGATTATTTGTACAAAGTAGTGAAAAGAAAAATCATTGAGCGCTCTAATTATAAGTATCCAATGTTTAAGAAAAATGGTAGGGAATGGAATGCACCTACTTCTCCTGGCCACAATTGCTATAGAAATGAAAAAATTACATTGGAAGATTATGTATGTATAGCGGGTTGTTTTACTCCAGATCAACTTGTATGGTATCTGGATGGTGAGATGACTATCTTTGATGCTGTAAAAAATAAACAAGATCAGATTATGACCTTGACAGATAACGCTACTCTGACGAATTTAAATTACCAACCTAGACCTGTCAAGCATTATACTGAATCTTCAGAAGAGAATCATGAAATAATTTATACTCTTATTACAGATAGTGGAAAAAGTATAAAAGTAACTCATAATCATCCTTTGGTTGATTCTACCGGATATATAAAAGCTGCTGAAGATTTCAGAGTAGGCGATGCATTGATTAAAGAGGATGGATCTTTTTCTAATGTGATTCAAATTGAAAAAAATGACTATTTCGGAAAGGTATACAATGTTACCCCCGATTCAACATCAAGTGATAATAGTATCAATTTAAATGGTCAAATTATTGTTGCTCAAGGCTTTTTATCTGGCTCCGCTTACTATCAAAATGAAGGTATCGATTTCTTGAATAAATATAAAATCAGAAATACAGTAACAGATGATTTATTAGAATAAAAATATTTTTTATATAGATAGGTGCTTTAGATAGCACCTTTTTATTAGGATTTAATCATGAAAAAGAACTTATTAGTTATATCAATATCTATATTTTTTTTATATACATTATATTTTTTTTATCATTATAATAATGATTCAAATGATAAATTTATTCTTGCTGATAAACATATAAATATCTCAAGTGATAGTGAGGTTTTATCTTTTAATTATAAAGAAAATAAAAAGAATATTATAAATGATGATGAGAAAGTTTCTAAAAATAATCAATGGATGATTCCATCAGAGGAGTACTTGGATTATTTGGATATTAAAGAGAAAGCATTATTAACAGATTCAGATAAAGATGCTTTCATCGATTTATTAAACTCTAATATAAAATTTGATTTTTCAAAAAATCAAATTTTTGAGGGAATATATGAAGAAAAATATACAAAGAAAAATGAGCGTAATAGGATATTAGCTGTTAGTTATATTTCTTCTGTCTTAAACTCTAATTTTAAATCAATAAATAAAAACAATGCAATTCAGTTAGTTATAGATTTGTTAGAACGAGAAGAGGTTTATGATATTCAAGACTTGAAACTGAAGAAATCTTTGATAGGAGACAAAATTGAACTTGGTATGGCTTTCGCTATTTTCCATCCTGAATTATGGAAAAAATATAAGGAAAATCATAGAAGTATAAGAAGTAGAAGAATAAATATAAAAATAGAAGAAAACGTTAAAGTTTTCGGTAAGAAATTAAAGCAAGAGATATCTAAGATTTAAATTAAAGATCCAAGTTAAACTCTTTCTTGGATCTTATTATTATAACAAATTTATATTTAATTTTCCTCGCAAGAGATGCTTCCTTTGTAAACATAAATTTTTTGTCCTTCATCATACTCTATATCAAATAACGGAGTATAATTTAAGCTTTTAAGCATCCTATATGTTTTTGATGGAATAAGGCCTCTAGCATAAGCCCAGTATCTTTTAGCTATACACTCATTTTTTACTCTAACAATGCAAAGTCCACGATTAGTATATCCCTCTGGGATGTCACATCTTTTTGTTGGATAAGTGGGGGCTTTCCAGTGCTGATATTTTTTATGATTGATATCAGAAAGTGTAATTTCTTTAATAAAAATAGGATAAGCTATTATTCCTCCAATAATTTCAGCTCCTGATAATAATTCATCGCGAGTAAGGAGTGGATCTTCTACATAGGGCTTCGTGAGCACACCACATGTTAGAGCCCACTCTACTCTTTCAATCGCTTGCTCAACATTTAAGCCTTCATTTTTTTGGCATTGAATAGGGAGTAATTGTTCAAAAAAATCATCTGCTATTGCCGTATTTATAATATGCAGACTAATAAAAAATACCATGCAATTGAATTTATTCACATTGTTCCCTTATTGAATTATATTATTTTAGATTTGAAATACGTATTGTATGATTTGATATTTATTCTTTGGACCATAGCTACACTCTTTGATATGAGTTGTTGGTGCTTTCCACATACGATTTTTATTCTTATTTAAATAGATAGGGTATACTGGTTTAGATATACGGTGAATTAATCCTGTTGCTAGATCTCTAGAATACATAAGTTTAAATGCTTTATCTGCATTTATGTGGTTGCATTTTTTAGCCCACTGAATACGGCCTATGGCTTCATTATGTGTTAAAGGATCAATTCGTAATGCTTGAACAGTACTCATATTTTTTTGTATTTTAAATGTTCTCATATCCATTTCTTGTATAGCTAAGTTTTTATTATTAGGATTATGTGCTGCTATTTGGTACCACTGCGTAGCTTTACGTGTATTTTGTTGTGTTCCTGATCCTGAATCGTACATTTTAGCTAACGCTAATTGGGCTTCGAAGAAGTTATTCTCTATAGCTGCTTGTTCATACCAATAAAATGATTTTCTTTCGTCTTTAGAAATTAAATTTCCATTAAAGTAAGCGTTTCCAAGATAATATTGCGCCGGAGCATAACGTTTTTTTGCAGATTGATGCATGAGTTTAAAAAGTGCATCATGGTCTTGTGCGAGCCATTGATGCCCTTCATGCAATAATGCGTATTCATAAAGTGCAGAGCCATCATCTTCTAGATTTTGTGAGGCCGTTCGGTACCACTTGATGGCTTCTTGCTCGTTTTGAGTTGTACCTACGCCTTCTGCGTACATTTGGGCAAGTTTGAGTTGCGCTTTGACATATTTATTGGTTTGAGCCGCTTCTTCGATAAATAAGAAAGCTTCTTTGAATTCTTTCTGGTCATAGAAACTTAGTCCAGCATCATAATTTGCAGGACCTTGATATTTAATGTATTCGGTAATAGCATAAGTATCATTTTTGAGCGGGTTGAATTTCCTTCTGACTTCCCATCCATCCAAGTAGCCATCTTTATCTGTATCATCTTGATCAGGGTGCGTGCCATAATCAAATTCTTGCTGATTTTTTAATTCATCAGAATCGGTATCATCAAAAGCTTGTTCCGTTAAAGTGTCAATGTATTTATATTCCCAAGCATCATGAAGTCCATCTGAATCATAATCCATCGTATTATTTAAAATGATATCACTGATTTTTACTTTGGCAGCTTGAGACTGTTTTTGTGTTGGATTTTTAAAAACCCATTTTAATGTAATGCGTCCTTCATCAGGTAAATTAAATTTATGTGATGTGGTGTTTTGATTTTCATTGATACTGAGTTGAGCGTCATCATTAATAAAGAAAATAAACTGTTCTCCTTGAAGCTCTGATAAAGCGAGATTAAATTCAAGAGTGCCGCCCTCACTATAAACATCAAATCTTAATGTAGACTCAGAATTTTTTGCAACCTTTGCATTTTCAATTTTATTTTGGTGATGAAGCCAGTGCTGCTTAGAGCTGAATTGAAATAGATGTTGCAAGTCATGTTCTAAGTTGAACACATGTTGACTCAGTGTGTGAGTCTCTTGATTTATGTCTTGAGAAAGTTCAGGATCAAAATCATTTGAAATTTCAGAGTCAAACGAGCTATCAAAAGCGTCAAGAGAAAAATTAGGGTCAAATTGATTTTGTGCAAAGATTGAGCTTGATTGTAAAGCTACAAAGCAAAATATAATCTTGTATCGAAGTGCTTCTGCGTAAATTTTTGGTGTATTCATTCGAATCCTCATGTTTTTTATTTATATTAAACATTTTTTTAAATTAAATTCAACAATGTTTATATTTTTTTTTCATTTTTGTTTTTTGTTTTTCTTTTAAATGCTATTTTAAGGTTTTGTAATTATTGTTAAAAATAAAACCATAAAAATCAAAAGGATTAGTTATGTCAAAAAAAGGTTTCAATTTTAGTAAGTTTTTATTTTTTTATATCTTTATGTTGCCCTTTCTCATTACACAGGCTCATGCCGAAAAATATACGCATATTGATCGCTATAAAAGTGCAGCAGAGCAAGGGGCTGTGCGGGCTCAATATATTATGGCGATGTCTTATCGACAGGGAAAAGGTGTTAAAGAAGATGTGGAGCAAGCTGCCTATTGGTTTGAAAAAGCAGCCCGACAAGGCGATTTAAAGTCGCAAATTATGCTGTATTCAATTTATAGGTATGGTATAGGTGTGAAGTCCGATGAAAAAGTTGCCGTACGCTGGCTGAAAAAGGTGGCGACTTACCGCCCAACACCTCGAACTACAACTCAAATCAAACAAAGAATAAACGATGCTCAATATCAATTAGGTTTACGTTATGCTGTGGGACGAGGTGTAGCTATTGATCAAAATGCCGCAGCCAATTGGTTTGAAAAAGCAGCTCAATCTGGACATAAACTTGCACAATATCAAGTTGCTATGCGCCACTTACTAGGCTTGACCTCTGCTCCAGATGCTCAAAACACAGCTTTTTTATATCTCAATCAAGCCGCATCAGGTGAGCACCCTTTTCCTCGTGCACAAAATCAGTTAGGTTTATATTTTGAGCAGCAAAATTTATTTTCTAAAGCGGTGACATGGTATCGAAAGGCAGCGAATGCAGACTTGGCATCTGCTCAGTACAACTTGGGAAACATGTATCTAAAGGGCTTAGGTATACAAAAAGATTGGTATCAAGCTGCTTATTGGTTCAAAAAAGCCGCTGAAAAAGGTTCTATTCGCGCTCAAAATAACCTCGGTGTTTTGTTTGCACAAGATAAAGAACTTATGGGAGATAAAGCTCAATCGTTCAGTTACTATCAAAGTGCAGCACAGCAAGGTCATGCTATTGCGCAATATAACTTAGGCATGGCTTATTTAGAAGGTACTTTAACCACTAAAAATACAGCGCTTGCTTGGAAATGGCTGAACTCAGCCAAGGCACAAAAGGTTGTTGCAGCCACATACCAGATTGCATTGATGTATGAACAAGGCATCCATATCTCTAAAAATGATGCAAAAGCTTTGGAACTGTTACAAATTGCTGCACGGGCAAACTATGCACCAGCGCAATATCAAATGGCTTTGCGTTATGAACAAGGTCGAGGTGTCAAGAAAAGCCCAGAGCAAGCTTTTGCTCAGTATAAAAAAGTAGCAGAACAAGGCGATTTAACAGCGCAGGTTAAAGTAGCCTCCATGTACGAAAAAGGTCAAGGCATTGGCCAAAAATTTGCGCAAGCTGCAAAATGGTATGAGAAAGCAGCAGAGCAAAACCATATTGCATCGATGCGAAAAATATCATTCATGTTACAGCATGGTCAAGGGTTGGCTCAAGACCAAAACAAAGCGTTTGAATGGATGAATCGAGCGGCTAAGCTCGATGATGCGCAAGCACAATTTGAATTAGCACAGCTTTATCAAAAAGGTATCGGCACTCAAATTGATATCACTTCTGCAATGGGGTGGTACGGATTAGCGCAAGAATCAGGTATTCATGCAGCTAAAATAGCTTTGGATACAGTTTATGAAAAGGCTTCTAAAAACTTAAACCAAGCGCATCCTCAATCTAACATTGCAGGTCTTTTTGACTTCTCAGATATGAATGTATTTGGTTCGTGTGCCGAGCGTAGTCGGTTGGTGTCTTCGCAAAAATATTTATGCCAAGACGTACCTACTGATGCACCAAACCAGTTGGTTCTTGCTGGTCAAATGACCTTATCTCCAGAAGATAACTTTTTAACTTGTGCCTCAGGATTTGATTACGATCCGATTTCACATAGCTGTAAGAAATATACATTCGAAGTGCCTCGTTTAAGTTGCAATGCTGGAGATCGTTTAGAGCAAAGCCATCAAGCATGTGTGCATCGAAACAGTTACCAGGTATCTTGCCCAAGTGATACAACTTATGCAGGTAACGGTGTTTGTGAAGGCAAATGGGAACATCAACATTACAGCTCAAGTCAACCTAAAGCTCGAGCAACGCAAAAGTCTGATAATGGTGTTATCTATTACTTCTATGAAAATGAAGCTAAAAACACTGTTTATTATATGTGGAATCATTATTTCGTATTAAACAATGCACCGGCATCAACAACTCACGCAGAGCAGTTTAATTATATCTATGTTGCAGATACTCAAGATGGAAAACCGGATGAAGAACTGACTTGGTCTAATACGGTTCTTCAATACTTCAACATCAAACGTAAGCGCAAACCCTTCCTCATGCATTGTCTTGATGGTTATACGTTAAACGGAACAAGCTGCTATAAAGATGAGGCCTATCCAGCACATGCATATTGCGCCGAAGGTGTTGTCTCAGCTGATCACAAACAATGTGTGATCACACAATCACAGCCGAGTACATTCGATTATCCTATTTATGAATATGAACAGGATGAGTCATCGTTATCTATCGCCGCTTCTAGCTCTGAGCAAGGACGTGCCATACTACAGCTACCCATTGAAGGGACTCAAAGCGAGCTTTATTTCCAGCAGAATCAGTTTAAACTTTTTGGGTTGGAATCTCTGCAAAAGTCAGCACATGTCAAAGTCGATTGGGAAGGCGATTTAAAACAAGTTAGAGTTTCTTTAAAAGATAAAAACGTCTTTTATTATTTTCAAACCGCGCCGTGGGATATGCGTAAAACAGAATACGTCCCGTTTTATGAACAAGAATGGCGCACAAATTATTTACTGACACATGTAGGTATGTGTACCGAAAGTAAAACAACCTATCGCGTAACCTGTCGAAAGCCTTTAAAGCTTGATTATAAAAGATCCAAAGAAGAGACAGGCCTTCCATTTTTGGTCAAAGCATACTCACCTATCAACAGCTATGACTTCAAATACAATGATGACTCGATACTGAGTTACGTCACACAGATTCATGAAAAAGATACGCGTGCAGGCGTTTCAAACCAAACCGAGTTCAGTTATCAACTTGATGCAGAAGGCCTCGCAGAATCTAAGCTCAGCACATTTACTTCTAATCTAAAGTCCATGCAAAGAGAAGAAGTCACTTATGCGATTCAGCCCGAATTTAAAGGTCTGGTCACGGCTTCGAAGCTCTATAGCACTTTACAGGGTAAAGAGTATTTAAGTAAAAGCGAGAAGATGGACTGGATCCTAGGTAAGAATGATAAAGCACTGAAGTATCATCATGTATTGGTCTATTATAACGATCATGAAGTCGCGACCATGACCATTAAAACCACGTACCAATATGATGATCTAAATCGTATTATTGAAAAGAGCGTTTATAAATCCAATCATTTAAATGAAGCGATTGAAGAAGTGGTCTCTTATCAATACCAAGGCGCTTACGTCAGTCAAAAAATTGAGAGTAAAAGCGTTCATAGCTCAGCATTTGAAGGCGGAATCAGTGACTTTTATGAAAAAACATTTACTTATAGTTATGACGACAAAGGTCGCTTGATCGGTCAGACTTCAAAACAAGGTGATCATGAAATTGTTGAGCAGACTCAATACAACGATAAAAACCTACCGACCCTACGTCAAGTCTGGACTAATGGAGAAAAAACATTAGAAGAACAACTCATTTATGAGGGAGCACGCGTATCACGTCGTTGCGAAAATAATGTCTGTATCGATTACACCTACGAAATAGGTGAAGAAACTATCACAGAAAAATCTTTCTATAAAGGCATGTTATTTGAGAAAACGGTCTCTGAAGGTACATTCCCTATTTCTAAAACCATTCGTGGCGTTACTAAAAATACACGTAACTATGCTGTAGATAAAGTGCCACAAAATTTACAAGCTTGGCTCGGCGCATGTCCTGCTGATACCAAGATGTTTTCTTATATCGATCAGCCTCAGGAAGCGATTTGTACGACAGAAGATGGACGTTACTCAGTCAAAAAAAGCTTGAATGATCGCTTTATTATCAGTGGTGAGCAGGAAATCAATCCTACAACCAAGCATATCTATCAACCACATTTTCTAGGTGAATCCAATATCACTTATATTGTGGAACAAAAACAAGATGTAGATGAAGTACAAATTCAAAAAACAGGAGATTTTGGTACAGTTGACGTGGATACCGCTCAGGTATTTGATACACATATTGCTCATGTAAACCGCTTAGGTGATCGCATTGCCGAGTATACAGATATTGCTGGCAACCCTTATCGTATTATCGACGAAAATGATCAAGAGATCCGTCTCTATTATGATATCCATGGCAATATCACTAAAAGTATCTTAAACAAGGATCCGAAAACAGCGATTCGCTACACGTATAACGATGCAGGTCAAAAAACATCTGTTATCGATCCTATTAAAGGCAAATGGAATTATCGCTATAATGCTCGCGGCATGATCAGCTGGCAAAAAGACGCTAACGGTGATGAAACATACTTTAGTTATGATCGCGTTGGACGCCTTGAAGTCATGTCTACGCCTTATAAAACCTTATGTTATAGCTATCCAAAAGAGCTTCCTTCTTCCACACCACAAAGTATTACTCAGGTCCGCGGTCGACATGCTTCATGCTCTGGAAAAGAAGCCCAATACAAAGAAAGTCGTCAATTTAGTTGGCCACAAGGCTGGATAACTCAAAGTACAATACAGATGCCAGATGGAAAAACTTATGTCACGCGTTATGAGTATGACAAAGCAGGTCACCTTATCACTCAGCATTTACCGACTGCTTTAAATCATCAAGTTTCCTTAGCGGTTGATTATAAAAATGGTGTCGCTTACCGTTGGCGCAATGCTAAAACACATAAAGTCTACAAGACTATCATTGAAGAGGACGCCGCAGGACGTGTTAAAGAAATCGTTCTGGGTAACGGTATTCGTGAGTTCTACACCTACAGTGAAGAGCACGATGTGTTAACTTCGATTCATGCATCCAGAGACGGTATGAATTTTTATCATTTTGATTTTGTCTATGATGAATCTAGCCGTCTGACTGAACGCAAAAGAACTTTTTATTATCGTAGTAGCGCAGCTACATCCATCACAGATGCTTATGTTTATCAAGGTCGTTACTTAACACAACACACTATTACCCAGCTTTGTGTCAATGATTTATGTAAAGAGGTATCCGATGCCGATCACATTGAACATACCTCCGATTATACGTTCGATACCTACGGCAATCTGACTTCAAAAACAGGTGTGGGTGATTACATCTATGATACAGATAAGCCTAACCAGCTTGTGCAGATTGATGGCGAAATGGGTGAGCAACGCTTCTTTATCTATGATGCCAATGGCAATATGCTTTCAGATGGTATCCGAGATTTTAAATATGAAATGAATCAGTTGGTCGAAGTCTCTTATCAAGGTCAAAACACAATTGATAAAGATCAAACACGCTTTATTTATGGTGCCGATGGTCAAAGATTGGTACGAGTTGATAAACGTTTTGATGCTGAAAAAAATAAGTATGTTGAGAAGCGCACTCGTTATGTAGGTGCTTATAGCTACCGAACTTCGTCTGATGGACCTGCGCAAGAAAGTTATGCCGGTGATGGTTTCAGCTTGTCCTGTCAGGAAGATCAAGCCTGTGAAGTGACTTACGTTCATACGGATCGACTTGAAAACCAATTCATGCTCACCAATGAAAACGGAGACATCCTATCACAAACTTTTATTGATCCTTATGGCGCAACGCACAAAGTTCTACTGCCTGAAACAGCATCAGGAGTTTTCTTAAGCCACATCAGCTCGAATAGTTTTGGGCAAGAAGGTATTGAAGGCTTTGATCTCACGCATATGAATGGTCGGATCTACGACCCTATTCTAGGCCGTTTTTTACAAGCCGATCCACATGTTGATGGTATCAAGCAAATCATCGGATATAACCGTTATGCTTATATGCATAATGATCCTGTAAATGGTGTTGATCCGACTGGATACCTCTTTGGCTTTGTTAAAAAGATTTTCCGAAAAGCTAAGAAAGTTGTTAAGAAAGCTAGTCGATTTATCGGAGGTGTCGTTAAGAAAGTTTGGCACGCCGCCAAAAAATTTGTAAAAAAAGTGGTGGTGAATGTAGCCCGTGTAGTTGGAAAAGTTGTGCAGGAGGTCGCACAAGTTGTCTACAAAGCAGGGAAAGTAGCTTTTAATATCGCCAAAGAAGCCGCACGAGTGACCATTAATACTGTGGCTCGTGTAGGCGAAGCTGTGGTTCATGTTGCCAAAAAGAGCTTTGAAGTGGTCAAAAAGGTCGCTCAAAAGGTCATTGATATCCATATGAAAATGATTGACTATGTCCATCATGTAGCAGTTGAAATTACTAAGCCTTTTCGAGAAATGGTGATTGCAATTACGCCCTTCGACTTTCTCAAAGATATAATGAAATCCATTGATGGCTTAGTCACAACCCCGCCATCGCAACTCATTAAAATTGCAATTGAAAATCCTGAGCTTGTGCTCGGTATTGCTGCCGCTGCGTACTTAGGCCCGATTGCTTTTCAATACTTCGCAGGTCTCATGTTTCCTGCCGCGACTGCAGCGGCAACAGCAGCAAGCACAACCATTGCAGCACAGTTGTCCGTAGCACAAATGGCAGCGGTTTCTGCAGCCACAGGTGCAGTAACAGGTGCAACCTCGCATCTTATTATGAACAAAGGACGTATTAAAAATATCCATAAGTCTATGCTGACCGGTGCAGCAGGAGGAGCCATTGCAGGTTCAGTTGCTCATGGTTTATATGGTTTAGATTCTTCCACTCCATTGTATCAGCAAGATTTTTCTCGTGTTGCAGGAAGCACCTTAACCAAAGCATTAGCCAATGCAGCCGTTTCTAAAGTGGTTTACGGTGATGATGTCGATTTTGATAAATCTTTTCTTGCCAGCACTGTTACAGGGCTGATGAATGTTGGTGTTGGCTCCCTTGAACTGGGTGATACTGCAAGTATTGCTTTAGGTGGAGCAGTAAGCGGCTTAGTTTCGACAGAAATCTACGGTGGTGATTTTAATGAAAACTTTATGCGAGGCTTCATGAACGGTTATACCGATATGTATTTTAATGATTTAGCAGGTGATGTTGTATCTCAGTGGGATGAGTTAAGTGAATCCATAGGTAACCTTTCAACAGGTGAAAAGTTAAGTATGGCTGTTGATAATATCCCAATTGTAGGCAACATTAAATCCATAGTCGAGATAACGACAGGCTATGACGTGATTGCCATGAAAAAGATCAGTGATCAAGATAGAAAAATTGCAGCAGCGACAATGTTAATTCCTGGACCTGCAAAAACAGCAGCTAAACTAGCTGCTAGAGTCAAAAAGTTAAAGATTTTAAAAGCAAAAAGCCAACTTAAAAAAGTTGATCAAACACCTACAACCTCATGCTTCATAGGTAAAACGTTGGTGCATACCTTATTCGGTCACAAAAAGATACAAGACATAGAGCTTGGTCAGTTTACTTACGCACCGATGTACGCACATTAATCAATACAAGGCGCACTCAAACATTGAGCTGCGCCTTTTTTTAAGGATGAATTTATGAAAATACGCTCGATATTTAAATACATCATGCTTTTGTTTTTTGCATGGTCTATTTCATGTTTTTCAACCGCTGAAACGGTTCAGCTACCTCAAGCCACACCAACACAAATTGCCTTAGATCAAGAAGCGATTACACCTGAAACATGGCGCCACATTTCAATGGAAATGCAAGGACCCGACTCCATCATTCATATTGATTTGTTGCGTCCTATTTGGTGGATAGAACAAACAGGCGCAGTAGTAGGTGAAAGTATTGATCTTTCTATGCCTGAAATGGGTGTGAAGGGTTCAGCTAAAGTCTTAGCCATTATGCCGACGAAGGCGGATTCCAGAAAAAACACCGACACACGCTATAAACCTGTTACAGGTAAGTTTGTTCACGATAACGCTGAAGTCATTAATCTCTACTTCACGCATCAAGAAACTGAACCTTTAGGCGTAACGCCTAATCACTTGCTTTGGTCTGTTACCCACGGTGGATGGATGCATGCAGGTGACTTAAAAATCGGTGATACCGTTCAAACCAAAAGCGGCACCGAAAAGCTCACTAAAAAAGAAAAAAAACCAGGCCTTCACACCGTCTATAACCTTGAAGTCCATCAATCCCACACGTATTATGTATCTAACATTGGTGTGCTGGCGCATAATGATAAGCCTATCCCAAAGGTTGATATAACTTTAAGGGAACCACATAAAATTTTATTTATTCAAGACAGCATTAAAAGTAGTTTTAAAAATGGGACATCCATTGATGATATGATTAATGGATTAAAATCCGGTAAATTAACAGCAAATGATATACCAGCTATTCGCATTTTTGAACGTAATGGAAAGATGTACACGCTTGACCACAGAAGGTTAAAAGCGTTTCAAGATGCAAATGTAAAAATAAGGACAAAAGTAGTTCAAATAGATCGAAAGTTAAAAAATGAATTAGAAAGAAAAAGTTCTACCAAAGGTGATGGCTCAACAATTAAAGTACGTGGAAGAAAAGAATGAAATTTAAAACCATTTATGAAAATAATGAAGTTTCTACAAAGGAAGACTTTATTGATTTTCTAGAGTTTATGTCAAAGGACTTTACAGAGAATAAACATGAGTGGGAAAATCATACACTTTGTCATTATCTCGAATCTATTGCTGCATGGGTTCGAGATATGGATGGTGATTATAGTAGCCTTGGTGAAGATGCTTCGAACAATAAGGATATAAACTGGGGTTTAATTGCTGGTCTTTTTTCAGTAGGAAAGATTTATGAGTGAATTTATTTTGTTTTGATTTAGAAAGATCATATTTTCATTCTCTAAAAGTAAAGTACTGCTTTTGAAAGGAAAAAAAAACAAAGAGCAGATACCTTAGATTATATATCTCTAACCTAATCAGCAGATTATGAAGCAATGTCTTCAGGCCTTAATGAAGCATGATATGGTGTGAAAAGGGGCATAATTAGTGTAGTGCTTTTAAAGCCAAAAATGCAGTATTTATGATACAACATACTATTTTCGTGCTTATTTACTGGAAGAAAGGTCTCTGTAGAGCTCTGAATAAGACTCTACAGAGGTTTATAGTGACAAGCTTCAAACGTAGCTTAGACATAGAAAAGGGTTTAAATACCCTTTAGCTAGGTTGATTAAAGCAATTTAAAGCCTATTCTCCAGTCGTCGTTTCTGGATTAAAGAACATTTCTTGTTCATTTCTACAAGTATGTAAGCACAGGAATGAATAGGATAGCTACTCAATTATGCGTATAATAAACACTCCCACGTGCGTGGGAGTAAGCTGCGAAAGCAGCGAACGAAAAAAATATACTCACTTCATATCACAAATCACTTACTCACATGCGTGGGGAAAACAAAGCGAAGTAATCACAAAATTTGTAAACATGAGAAACACCCCCACGTGCGTGGGGAAAACGCAGACAATATGCCCTTGATGTACTCATCTTTGGAAACACCCCCACGTGCGTGGGGAAAACACCAATATATTGTTAATGAGCAATAAAAAAACGCAATATATAGTATCTTATTTTTTAGTTTATATAAAAATAAGACTTTTATAATCGAGTAGAAATCTAGTGGTTTTATATTTCATTGTGATTGCTTTAGAGCAATCTATTTTGATATAAAAGAGGAGATTATTATCAACAAGGAGTACTCATGATAACAAAAAAAAGATGTGCCTTTTCTTTTCTCTCGTTTTTTTCTCCCTTTCTTGTTCAAGCCGATATCATCGGTTATCAATTCCACAGTATTGAATCGCATACGCAGCAAACTATTGAACAGCGTCATTGGGTTGATCCTCAAGCTGTGCTGGATGTGTATTTGGCTGGAGGGTTGGAGCGTTATGTTGAATTAACCTTGTTTAAAGATAAACAAGAGTTGTATCACTATATCAGTCCACTTTTATCTGAGTCTTCAGATATGATTTTTCAAGGTCAAAACTTTTATGGAGCTGTTGCGCAGATTCCAAAAAATAAGTTGGAATCTTGTTTGTGTACGCTGCAATTTAAGTTGCTGGACTCTTCTAAACAAGTCATTCGTCAAACATCAAAACTTATTCGTATCAATACGACATCTCACATTGATAAATCGCCGTTACCACCTGAGATGGTATGGAAGGCTGAGAACTTAAATCGAAAAACTCAAAATGATTTTTTGTTTGCGATTGATGTTTCAGGCTCTATGGATGGTCAAATATATTCTTTGAAAAATTCGATTATTAGTTTTGCAGATAAGCTTTTAAAAGCCGGTGGTGATAACCGGTATGCAGGTTTAGGAGTCAGTGATCCTTTTATTAATGCAAAAGGTAAATTTAACAGTAAGTTTGATTTTTCGAAAGACCAGAACGCTTTCAAAAATTGGGTGGGCGATATCCAGACCACAGGTGGCGACGAGCATCCTTATGTTGCAGCGCGTTGGGGAATTCAAAATATGCAGTGGCGTGAAGATGCGAATCAGTATGTCATTCTTATTTCAGATGAGCCGCCTCATGACGATGCTTCTGTATTGAACGATGCTTTAATGGGGCAAAATGTTTTCATTTTTTCTAGAGATGGCAGTTATGCCGCTGCAGATGCTCAGTTTATTCAGCAAAACTTTACTGACCAAAGTTTGCTTAAAGAAGTCATCGGTAAGCACCGGCCTTTAATTAATCAAATTGAAGTGAAACATGGTCAAATCACGGTACATGTGATTGATGCTTTTATTGGAGAAGATACAACGGGTGTGCATTGGGATGTGGATACGGCGTATCTGGAGTTGAAGAACAAGGACAATCGGCGCTATCAGCTTGGTGTCAGTGCGATACGTTTTATTGATGGTACTTATTACTTAGATTTTGATGCTTTGAATCAAAGTCACTTCATAGATGGCTTATATGAAGTCAAAGTGTTTGTTAAAGATAACTTAAAAAACGAAGTGAATGCTAGGTTAGGCGAGTTTACGATTGATACTACCGCACCAGATGTGACCGTTCTCAAAGAGGGTGATGTGTTCTCTCAAGGCGTGTTACAGCATTTTGAAGATTTAAAGATTCAGGTCACAGATAAGTCCGATATCAAGCAAGCAACCGTGACCGCGGTGATTTCAGGTGGGCCGGAAAAGGTTGCACGTTATCTGGAAACGAAGTTTGAAGATGGTCATTTTAAAGTGTTGCCTCCTGCTTTGTTTCAGTCTAAAGAAGACCTTGATTATCAGTTGAAACTTTCTGTTGCCGATTCCTATGGCAATACCACGCATCAAACGCTTGCACTGACTTACCAGCCTGAAGTGATTCGACCACAAGAGGGAGTTGATAATGCATTACAATTGCCGGCTGTACCTGGGCATTTTAAGTATGCCGATGCGCTTGAGGTGTTACATACTGCACCTATACAGGTTGACGGATTACCTTTAGAAGGTGAGTACACCGTTCAGCTTTTTTCTTCGCCTCAATCTGAAGTGAGTTTGCGAGTCGGTGAGAAAGCTTTAAAGCCCAATGAGTCTATTTCTTTTAAATATAACTTTGATGCACATGGTGGTCGATTCAATATACCGATTTCAGCACATGAAACAGGCAAAGTAGGTTTAGCCAAACTTGTTGCTTTGATTCACGCACCGAATGCGCCAATCATTGAAGCAGATATTCATTTTTGGAATGCAAAAGCACACCTTAATGCTCAATCTTGGCAAGTTCGTCAAGTGATAGACCCTGTTGAAGTACAGGCAACACCGACTCAAGACACCTTGTGCCGATTTACAACGGATGTTGATAAAGCTCGAGCGAGTGACATGATACGTGATCCGGTTTGTTTATTGACATGGAAAAGTATACCCGATGAAGCTGAAGCTTTGGTTAAAGATGCGTTACCGACTTTAAAAGGGCAAGCTTTTAAATTGGGTACGCAGAAAGTCGCTTATACCTTAAGTATTTTTGATTTTGAGGGTCAAAAGATTCAAATAGGTCAGGGTACACATGATTTAAACGTGTTATCGGCGAAAGGGGCCTTAAAGTATACGACGGCTAAGCCCATTGAGAAGGCGCATCATATTGTTGATGCACAAGATATATGGCTCAAACGCTTAGAAGGTTTTGAATGTGCGTTGACGTTGCGTCAAGATGAAGCTTTAGAGCCTGATTCATGTTTGTTGGAGTGGACACATATACCGGATGGTCTGGTGCAGCAGCAAGGTACATCGGAGCCGTTGCTGAAAGGGCATATGATGCGAAAAGGCTTAAATAATATGAATTGGCGTATCAGTACGTTTTCTAAGTCAGGCGCTAAAGTCACGTTGGCTGAACAGCATTATCCGATTCAAGTGGTGGAGCCTGACTCGCCTCAATTAACCGTGATTTCTGATTATCACTGGAAAGATAATATATATTTAGTGCCTTATGATGCATCTTCTGTCGGTGAAGTGCAGGTCAAAGCATTAAAAGCCCCTTTGAATTTAAAGCGCTTTCAAGAAGATAAGCTATTAGACAGTGAGGACTATGCCGGTTTATCTTATGCATATGATGATTTGATGACCATAAGAGCACTTTTAGGTATTGCGGATAAGCCTCTATGGGAGAAGCAAAAGCTGCAAGTTCGTGCACAATATATTGAGTTACCTTCTGTTCAAAGTGAACATGAAGTCACGGTGATACGGGTAACCTCTGAAAATATTGAGCCTGTTTTTGTTGATCCACCTCGTCAGGTTTTAACGACAGAGGATTTATCTGTCACGGTGACCATGAGAAAGCATGGGGAAGATTATCATCCTCAAACTATGGGACAGTGGCAAGTTCGCTTATTGCAAGAAGAAGCCTATCGAGACTATAGCCCTTTGACGGAATTTAAGCCTCTTGAAGCAGGGCAAGTTACATTTGATATAGATGTATCAGAGCGAGCAGGCTCTCATTTATCTATGCTTGCCGAAGCAAAGTTAGTGCATGAGCTTGATGGATATGAACGCCTTGAGCGCTCTCATTATCCGAAGACGGTATTGATTAAAAAAGGCAGTGAGATAACAGGGCAGATAGTCACTAAGTATCCAGCAAGTAGAGCCCCTTATGATGCGCGTCTTTATGTTGATTTAACCGATAATGATGATACTTACTCTTTAGAGCAAGTGTTATGGGAGCAAAGTCATGACCAAGGTCAAACTTGGACTTTGATTGATGATAGGGTTCACATGAGTTTGGCGCAGCGTTTTGAAGCAGGTATGCATCTTGTTCGTGCAACTTTTATGAATAAGTACTCAGGCGCTTCTTATACAACTTCACCTTTGGAGATCCTTGCTTATCCACAGCCTGAAATTTATATAGAAGGTCCTGATATGGACTTTGTTGGTTCTGAAGTTGAATTGACTGCATCTTTAAGCTTACATAAAAAGCCGGTTGAGAATATGGATGACTATGTTATTGAATGGTCAAAAGATGGGGGGAGGACTTATAAGCCTCAAGCATCGATGATAATTTCAAGTCATGAGGCTGAAACTTTAAAAGTTTATGCGCGTGTACGTTCGAGTATGGCGCCTGAAGATGATGATAATGCTTATGATGTTACATCTAAGCGCGTGAGCTTTATTGATGTCAGACCGCCTCAATTATCTATTGAAGCACCTCGGAAGATGGAGTTTGGTCAAGCGTATACGTGGTCGGTTGAGAGCAAAGTACCTTATCGACTTGACTATGATGTGGAAGGTTTCTTTACGTTACCTTCAGGAGAGCAAAAGCATCAGCATGTGTTGCAGTACACACCTACTGAAGCAGATGTACAGAGAACTTATGTCGATTTAAATTTTACGGCTTGGCTCAAGTCTTATCGTACCTTATCTGAAAACCAAGCCAGCCAACGTATTTATGTTTGGAAATATGAATGGCCTGAGTTTAAGCTCTCATTGGAGCAAAATACCGATACCGCACCAGCTTCATTTGACGTGAGAGTGAGACAAAAAGGTTATTCCAATGTAGATGGGTTGCGTGTAGATTGGCGTTTACCTGAAGGTGCCATAGATATTGAGAAAACAGGTTTAAAAAATCGTTCATTTACCATGGATAAGAGTGGTCATTATCAAGTTTCTGCTGTTGTGCGTGATGAGAGGGGGCATGAGACGGTTTTGAACGAAGACTTTGCTTTAAAGGCTGCTGCGCCTTTTCAAATGGGTTTTAAAACGAAATTCTCTAATGAGATGCATTTTGCACCTTTAGAGGTCAAGATTTATCCAGATGTAACGGGTGGTCATCCAAGAGATAGGATTATTGATATTGAAATTTATATTGATGGTGAGCTTTTGGAGCGTCATTATGGTTTTTTAAAGAAAAACTTTGATGCTGGGGAGCATAGAGTGAAGTTTGTGGCGCACTCTAAAATGGGACATTCGATAGCGCATGAAGAAATAATTCATGTGGTACAGAACCAGGTACCTGTTTGTGAGCCTACTTTGGAAGAACTTGAACGTTATTGGGTCGTTCATCCAAACTGTACAGATAGCGATGGCAAGGTAAGACGTTATCACTGGACTCTTGATGATGAGCCTCCTTTTAAACAGCGTGGCTCACTTGAGTTATCGAAACGGTATTATCCAAATTTACCGCACATTAGTTTTCAAGCTGAAGATGATTTTTATGATAAGTCACAGGTGTATGTGGTGGAGCGTTAGATCATCAAACGCCACCTTGAGAAAGGTGGCGTTTTGGTTGACAGTTCGTTATTTAGATTTTTTATGAGCAGCTAGGTTAAACCAATAGAAAGCTTTCTCTTTGTTCTGTTGAGTTTCTAAGCCTTTTAGATAAAGCCAGCCATCTTTTTCATAGATAGTGTCCGTCTTAATGAGAGGACTTTTTTTGCTTAGAAGTATTATTAGAATGCACATTCACGCAAAAAAGAGACATGGAAAGGATAAAAGCTACTATATATCGGTACATAAAATCTCCGTATTCTGAATATCAAGTTAAGAATGTGTTTCGTGATATTTTTGAATGTATTTTTTGATCATCATGTGATCCTCTACATCGATATAGAGTTTGTTTTTTAAATTTTCGTAATAGGTATCGAGTGTATGGAGTTCTTCGAGCGTGGCTGTTTTAGATACGACATCTCTATCTAATTCTATAAATTGACCATTTACATGAGGCATATGAACACTCCTTATTGCTGTGAGGCTTTGACAGGCATGATTTAACCTTAATAGGTTGGTTTTTGTCAATTTATTTTTGTTTCAGAAGCTGCTCCTGCTCTATTTCGCTGCGCTCAACAAAGCCTAAGGTCTTTGCCCTGCGGGTGACGATCAGGGCTAGGGGAGGGTGTTTGGGGGTGCGTAGAAGTATATGAGGTCTTAGCAGAAGTCTTCATTTTCTTTGATATAGTTGTCTGTCGATCATGAGTGCTTTAAATAAAAAAAGTGTTATTCATCTTCGAAGTTAATTTTATTTTC